>NZ_JBLZFX010000118.1:0-18626 GCF_050753345.1 Alkalinema pantanalense CENA528
CTCACAGTCTATGCAAATCGTCTGTATACAGAGCTACTCTTTAAGATGCGCTTACCCTGCTTATCTTGCTATTGTGATTACAGCATTATTCCACCTTGGATTTTGGATCGTAGAAATGTTCCTGTGGACAACTCCAAAAATTGCTGCCAACTTCAATCTCACGATCGATCAAGCGAAATTAATGGCTCCCCTAGCGGCCAATATGGGTCTTTACAATGGCCTATTAGCCATCGGACTCCTGTGGGCTTGGTTTGTTAAACAGAGTGACATTTCTATCAGCTTACTTTTTCTCATTGGCATTATGATTGCTGGAGTGTATGGCGCGATTACGGTTAAGCGATCGATTCTTTGGGTGCAAGCCTTGCCTGCCACGATCGCCCTAGGCTCGATTATCTTGCAAAATCAGATCCCATGACTTTTGCCAATGACCCAATGACGGCGGAAAAAGCGCGATAATGCTGACTCTTCTAAGGATAGATAAATCGGACGACCGTGGGGACAAGTATTGGGATTTCGAGTTTGCTGCCATTGATTAATTAACGTTTGCATTTCCATTAAACTTAACGGCGTGCCATTGCGAATTGCCGATCTACAGGCCGTGGCCACCTGTGCCGCTTCTAAACTACCGCCTAAGCTGAGTTCCCAAAGGGCATCGGCCAGGTCATCTCGTTCCGCTAACAGGGCTGGAGCATGGCGCACCGCCCAGAGATCTTCCCCAAATTCCTCCACCGTGATCCCAATCTGCTGAAGTTGCTCCACCTGCCCGATCGTTAACTGTTTAAGAATCACAGGGGGTTCTAAATCCACCAACTGCCAGCGATCGCACAATTGTTCAAACAACACCCGCTCATGGGCAATGTGCTGTTCAATCAACCACAGCCCCGTTGCGTGCTCCGCTAAAATATACATATTGTGTACTTGAGCGATCGCTTTCAGTTCTGATGAGATCAGCGATTGGCCTTGCGATTCCACCCGACGATTGACCGCGTAATTCCCTGTCTGCTCCGCCGCCTTCATCAGATCCTGGGTTCGACTGGTCGCTATTGCGTTTTCAAAGTCAAGTTTTAGCGCTTGTTCGATCGTTTGACTAATCCATTGCTGGCAGGATTCCAAGTGCTGTAAATAAACCTCTTCCTTAGCGGGATGGCGATTCCAATCAATCCACTGGGCTGGCACATGGAGATGAACCAAACAAATGGGATAACGATCGCGGGGAACCGTGCGCCGCAAACTGGAAAATAACGTTGCTTCCAGCTCAGGAAATTTGACAAATCGCCCATTCACCGCAACTTTCATCCAGTCAGGGCGATGACGATGGCAACGATCGGGTAATCCCAATAACAATTCAATATCAATATGATCATTCAATAAATCGGGTGATTTTTCTAGGAATGGTGCCGTTAATGGATTCGTCAATGGCAGAGAGGCTCGATCGTCTATCGCTGAAGATTCACTAGCATCTAACTCTTGAGAACTATCCGATATTACTTGACGAAGATAGCGTAAATCCTCTGGACGAACCTGCGGCAGAATTTGCGGTAATATCGTCTGAACGGTTTTTCCGCCCCATAGGGTTAACCATTCTCGATCGCCTTGATAAACCTGCCAAGTAATCTGCGGATGGCTCAGGGCAATGTGATAAATCGTCTGTTGAAGGGTACGGAGTTGTTGACTCAGAATCGGTAAACTTTGACGACGAGCGGGCCAATTGCCGAACAAATCCTCGATCGTCACGATCGTTCCCGGCGCGATCGCGATCGTCTCCATCTGCTGCACTTGCCCCAGCCCATCGTACAGCACTCGCCAGCCGGAATGAGTCTCGTCATTTGTCGCGGCTGCGCAACTCAGAATTTCCAAGCAGGACAACTGCGCCAGACTATGGAGCGCCTCTCCTCGGAAACCTAGGGTTTGAATTTTGTTTAAGTCGTCGCGATCGTGAATTTTGCTAGTGCTGTGGGGTGCTGCGGCTTGCTGCAAATCCGCCAAAGTCATGCCTCGCCCATTGTCTGCTACCCGGATGCGCCACTGTTCCGGCCAGAGCGTCACCGTAATCCGCGTTGCTCCAGCGTCGATCGCATTTTCCGCCAATTCCCGCACCACTGCCGCCAGGGAATCAATCACTTCCCCAGCGGCAATTAGGTTAATGACATCGGACGGTAACGATCGAATCACAGCCAAATTACAGTCAAATCACAGCGCTCCTTTCCCCAGTCTAGGAGGGATTCGCATTTTTGACTGGCTAATTCAATGGCTAGGGATTTGCCAAGGAATTATAGCCCTGATTCATCCCCCTACCCGTCTACTCTTTTACTCTCCTACCCCTAGCCAATCGGCTAATCGGCCAGATGAGTTTCCACCGCAGCCACGAGGTAAGTTGTCCAAGACTCGACAAGATCCACCGTTTCCGCTTCCACCATCACCCGGATCACGGGTTCCGTCCCCGAAGCACGTACCAAAATTCGACCCCGATCGCCCATAGCCGCCTCTGCTTTAACGATCGCCGCTTGCACGGGTTCGCAATCCTGCCAATTTAATCGACGATCGCGATTTTCCACCCGCACATTACGCAGCACCTGGGGATAGGTCTGGAAGCTGGCATCCACTAAATCGGCCAAGGTTCCCCCCGATTGTTGAATCAAGCTGGCCAAGTGCAACGCCGTCATCAGCCCATCGCCACTCACCCCGTAGTGGGGACATAGGATGTGGCCGGATTGCTCCCCACCCAACATCGCTCCAGTTTTCACCATTTCCGCATGGACGTACTGATCGCCCACCGCCGCCCGAATCAATTGGCCACCCAGTTTTTGCCAAGCTCGCTCAAAGCCCAAGTTGGACATCACCGTCGCGACGATCGTCTGCTCTGGCAATTGGCCCAAAGCCATCAATTCCTTGCCCCAAAGGTAAAGGATGTAGTCCCCATCCACCGTGCGCCCCTGGCCATCCACCGCCAACACCCGATCGGCATCTCCATCAAAGGCAAAACCCACGCAGGCTTGATGCTGTTTGACCGCTTCCCGCAGTGTGGCTAAGTGGGTCGAACCGCAATTGACATTAATGCGATTGCCATCGGGCTGCTCATGGAGACAAATCACCTCGGCTCCCAACTGCCGAAAGGCGATCGCGGCGGTTCGAGTGGCGGCCCCCCAAGCCAAATCCAGGACAATTTTCAGGCCAGTTAAGGGATGGTGCACCTGATTGAGGAGCGGGGTTTGCAGATCCTGTAAGTAGCGATCGACCAGTTCAGGGCGATAGGAATGCTGGCCCCACTGGTGCGGCTCCATTTCCAGATGACACAACCGTCCCCGCAGGGCTGCTTCCACCGTTTGCTGCAATTCCGGGGCTAATTTACTACCGGAAGCCCCAAAAAACTTAATGCCATTGTCCTCCGGGGGATTGTGGCTGGCGGAAATCATCACCCCACCGATCGCCCCGGTGCCTTGGGTAGAGTGGGCCACAACGGGCGTCGGACACATTCCCAAGTCCCACACATCCAAGCCCGCTGACGTTAAACCCGCTGAGAGTGCCGTCGCCAACATATCACTGGAGTTGCGCGAATCTCGCCCTAGGACGATCGGGGCATGATCTCCGGCGACATCCCGTAGGACATGGCCCGCCCAGTAGCCCACCTGCATTGCCAAGGGAGCCGTCAGCAGATCGCCCGCCTTACCTCGAATGCCATCGGTTCCAAACAGCGCCCCATCTGGCAAACGCACCATGCCCCAAGACTGACTTTCCCGCTGATTCAAGGACGCAACCATAATCTTTAACTCCTCACTGATACAGACTCAGAATACAGACCCAGAACTTGTTTAGGCTCAGATTTACACTTTGTCAAGCTGATTTTGGTTAACGTGAGCTCGACAAGCAAAATTGTGCCTCGCAAATCCCCCTAGCCTTAATCCCCCTATCCTTGGACGGAGAATTTACTAGGATGTCGGTGAACTGCTCCCCGATCTTTGCTGCCCAGCAGCCCCGACGATCGAGTTTCAGCCCGAATTTATTGAACTCACATTTGGTTAAGCTGAGGTCGATCGGGGATCAGCTTTAACCCTCTCCACCTTGCTACCATGATTCCACGCCCTGCAAAGATCAGTCCCAGCAATCATCATCAAAGCAACGAATTGTGGCGTTTTGGTGGCAGTTGAGTAGCATTGCTCAGGTAGACACCAGCCCACCTCGATCGAAAACCCCCGGAGACTCGATCCCCAGGGGTTATTGGCTCATTAAAATAATTTGCTGGTCTACACACCAGCTTCCGCCATCAACGCTTCAAAGACATCCCAAGACAACCCCTGAGCGATATAACGTGGCGCTTTGGGATTGTAGGGACTTTCCAAGCGATCGATCTTGTGAACTTGTGCATCATCCGAAATTACGGGAACATCGGGATCGAATGCAGTGGGACACATTAACGAGCTGGAAAACCCCTTAAAGATCGCAATTTGGTCAGGTTGACCATTCAGATCGACGGTGACTAATAGAACTTCTCCTGGACGCTTAACTGTGTACTGCTCCAGGCGACGCGCGATAGAAGCTGTCATGCTGATTCCTTTCTAGTGTGCCCTAAAAATCAATCACAGCGGGAAAGATTCTAATAGCCCTAAAAACTCAATTTGTGAAGACGCTATAACGAATTGGCCAAGCTCACTCAATTAGCTAAGCTAACCAATAGCCGAGCGTTTCCGCTTGTTAAGTCGAAAGAAAATAAAATACCCGAGATAAATGACGTAAATCCCTAAACCAATTAAGCCCAGAATGCCCAAAAACCATTCCCGAGTGGTGGGATGGAGAAGAGCTTTATAGGCGATCGGGGGTTGCAGCCATGCCAGACAAAGAGACTGTCCCGCCGAGCCTGCAACGATCGCATCGCTGGACATGAACGCACATTGTACAACAGGCAACTGCAAGACTGCACCCACCAGGCAGTAAACTGACACCGCCCATCGCCAAGCTGTCAATCCCAACTTCAGAACGTTATTTGGCTGATCCCGAATTTCATCATTGAGATCCACCCAAAACCACAGCGAAATGGGGATCAAAATGCGTGCAAACCATCCCGAAATAAACCCTAGGGGGATCACCCCAATGAGTAAATAGGTACTAATCAGCAGCAGACTCGCCACCCGCCAATAAATCACCATCAGCCGCTGAATCGCATCCGCTTGTTGGATGAATGCCCCAATTAGCAAAATCAGCGGAATCACCACTGCGAACACCACAGCAAGGCGATAGTCCATCCAGATTAGTGAAGTAACCCAAGGTGCCATAATCTACCGACGTGATACCAACTCCCTACGATAACACCATCCACAGGCCAGGGAAGCAGAAGCAGGGCAAATTCTCGTAAACCAATTGAGGTAAACCGATTGAGGTAAACCGATTGCAAGTCCTGCAAATTTGCCTCAAGCGATGGAAAATCTAAGGTAGCATCCTCCATTCAAGGGCGGATTGCCACTTTAGAGACGGTAAGCTAGAGACAGCAAACAGCGCTCATTGTTCTGGAACAAATGACCTGGAACCCATGAGCGCTGCTAGGTTTAGAGAATTCTTTCCGAAGAAAGGACGCCCTTAGTCCTCGTAAATCCGGCATTCTGCTGCTTCCGGATTTTCATCACAGTATTTTTCAAACGTAGTTTGAGGCTTAACTTGGCGTTGGTGAGCAGCCTCTGCTTGCAGTTCTTCAACTGCGTCCCAAGCGGCTGCACATTCCTTAGAATTGGTACCGCTGACATCGCAGACAGTGCGAGCGTTGTCGCGCTCTTGCTCAATTTGTTGTTGAATGTCGCTCATAGTTTTTTCCGTCACTCTTCTATAAAGTTGGGTTTGACGATCGCAAACGACCACCAATGTAAATCATGGGAGAGAGTAGGGACAGAGAAAGGATACAAGTCCACAGTAGTTAAAATTCACAGCGGTTAGACTAGTGGGTTAAACGAAACAGTGGAACTCCTTGACTGAACCTGTTCCCTATTGTAACTTGCTTCATTCCCGCAGCAAGGCACCGCTAGTATCAAGGGGTTGGGTTATCCCCTCGGTTTGAGGCTTGTAGCTATGTTACAGCGCCCTTCAGGATCTTTTTAAAGAACGGTAATCTTCCCACCCTTAACACGAATTCTCGTCATCAGACATGTTAGGCCAACGGTCATGTTAGGGTGGGTACATTCAAGCCCATGGAATCTGCTAAGGGATCTGCTGAGAGTGGAAACAAATGCTCGCGCTATGAAATGGTCTAGTGCTTTGTCAACCCGTCCTTCTCTAGAAGCGGCGATCGCGGAAGTCGTTGAACAAGCCCAAGCCCAGCTAGGAGTGCCGGCGGATGTCGGTTTCTTGTTTGTTTCATCGGCCTTTACGAGCGAATATGCCCGAATCTTGCCACTGCTCCAGCCCCAACTACCCAATGTTCCCCTGATCGGATGTAACGGGAGTGGCATTATTGGCATCAATACTCGAGGGACGGTGCGGGAAGTCGAAGATGAAGTTGCCATCAATTTAGTTCTTGGCAGTCTACCAGGAGTGGAAGTTCACCCCTTCTACCTGAGTATGGAAACCCTGCCCGATCTCGACAGTGCGCCTAGGGCTTGGGCTGATTTAGTGGGTTTACCAGAGTCGGGACAACCGCAGTTTGTGTTATTAGTGGATCCGTTTTCCACAGGGATCAACGATCTTCTGGCGGGCTTAGACTATGCCTTTCCCCAATCTCCCAAGGTGGGCGGCATTGCCAGTTCAGGTTTGACAAACGGCAGTAGTGGGCTCTTTTGTGGCGATCGGTTTTATCGCAGTGGCGCAGTGGGAATTGCACTGACAGGTAACATTGTGATCGATACGATCGTGGCCCAAGGCTGTCGTCCGATCGGGCAGCCCTACTGCGTGGTGGAGAGCGAACGCAACATTATCCTTAAAATGGAATCGGAAGCAGAGGGGGCAACCACCCAAGGCAGTCCCCTAGAAATGCTGCGGGATTTGATCCAAACCCTCAGTGAAGAGGATAAGGTTTTGGCTCAGTCCGCTTTGTTCGTGGGGGTAGCTCAAACCGAATTTAAGCAGTGCCTTGAGTCTGGTGACTTTCTGATTCGTAATCTATTGGGCTTTGATCCCCGTGAAGGAGCCTTGGCGATCGGCGATCGGGTTCGTCCCGGCCAACGCATCCAATTCCATCTGCGGGATGCCGCCACCTCCGAAGAGGACTTAGAAACTTTATTGCGGAAGTACCAGCTCAATGGGATGAGCCACCCAAAACCCCATGGGGCACTGATGTTTGCCTGCCTAGGGCGCGGGGAAGCGCTCTATGGGGAACCCAATTTCGACTCCCAACTGTTCAGCCGCTATGTGGATCATGTGCCGATCGGTGGGTTTTTCTGTAACGGCGAAATTGGCCCCGTTGGAACCACTAGTTATCTGCACGGGTTTACATCCGTCTTCGGAATTTTTCGGGAGAAGTAAGCGTTTCACCTCCTACCCTCCCACTCCTCTACTGCCCTCACCTTACTTGGTGTAAATATCGCCCAGCCGATTAAACGGGAAGAAGCGAACCCAGGCCCGACCAATAATGTTCTGACGAGGGAGAAATCCCCAGGCGTGGGAATCGTTGCTGTTGTTGCGGTTGTCGCCCATGACGAAGTAATAATTGTCTGGCACTTGGAAGCTTTCGCCCTCCTTGAGTCCTTGGGAAAATAGAAAGGAGCAAAAATCCTGGCCGCGAGGCACTAAGGGCGTTTGGCTAGGACAGTTATAGGCTGGAGGTTCGGCGGTGTAGGGTTCCTGAAGGGGTTGCCCATCGATCGAAACCTTGCCTTGATAAATCCCCACTCGATGACCGGGTTGGCCAATGATGCGTTTGATCAGGGCTTGGCTTTTGTCGTAGCCTTGGCGCTGCAAAGGTTCTGGGGCACTAAAGACGACGATATCTCCCATGCGGGGCGATTGAAACCAGTAGGAAACCTTCTCGACAATTAAGCGATCGTCTGTCAATAAGGTTGGCACCATGGAGTCGGAGGGAATGAATCGCGGTTCCGCAATAAAGGTACGAACCAATAACGCCACAATCAGCGCGATCGCGACAATTTGAACATTTTCCCAAACGGACTTCCAACGGCCAGTCCGGTCTGGACTTGATGAATCAGGTTTATTCGCCATAGTTCAACCTAACAACACTGTCTGGAGTTTCTAAGTCTGGAGTTTCTGAGTCTAGGGTTTCTGACACTTTGCCCAAAGCCGGACTGAAGCCACTGAAGCCAGACAGTCAACTTACCAACAGCCACAATCTATATCAGAAACGTCCAACCCATGAAGCGTTCTCATCAGAAGAGTCCTGGGCTTGGCTGAACCTAGCGAATCAAGACTCCCCGAGAAAGCTTCACCCTGGATCATGTTGTCCCTTGCCATTATCCCGTGCCGTGCCAAATATTCCGCGAAAAAGGCGGGCGATTGGAATGTTGAGTCTCCCAATGCTGCTTATCGGTTTCATTACAAGCAAAGCTCCTCGATCGAGGATAGAAGCGATCGAGCATTCGCACAGATTGAGACCGAACACCGATCGAGGGTTAACAAAATTTACGGTTGCGAAGATTTTCTGAGTTTCTCGAGCCATCCCAGAAACTGCGTTGCAAAATGGTACGTAAATCAGGATTCGGAAGAATTGGGTGGGTAGTCAGCCCACAGCAGAGGATCTCGTGGGAGGCCCTCGATCGTCTTCAGCCATCCTCTAGCAATGTCATTTAGCAATGTCATTCACTGTATCTACTTTTAGGTCATAGGAAATTAGGGAAGAAACGATGACTTTTACCGCAGACCAGCTCACAAGACTTCGCGATAATCTAGACGGCTTGGGCTATCCCATGGGGCCACGGGGTCTATTTGGCATTGGCAATGAACAGAATGCCTTTGATGCGACGGCTTTGGGCGGCGGCAGCATTACTGCCAATAATTCCATGCGCAGTATCAAGGTACTGGATGCCTATACCCGATCGGCCATTTATCAATTCCAGCGCGATCGGCAACTCACCGCTGACGGTAAATTTAGCGCTGCTCTCCTCACTCAAGTGGATGGGATTGTCCGCAACTTACAAAACAACCTTAAACTCGTTTTGAAAAAAAGCGATTTACCGCTCACCGGCTATTACGGGATCCAAACCTTCCAGGGCGTTAAGGAATATCAAAAAGCGAAGGGATTACCGATTACTGGAATTGCCACCCCTGCCATCCAACGGCAGTTGAATGATGAAGCTAGAAAATTAGCGGGCAAACCTGCAACCGGCGGATCGACTACGCCGCCAGCCGTTCCGCCCAGTGATGCCGTGACCAAATTAGCAGCGCTATCCACCATCAAGCGCCGCTACCAAAATGGGGATATTCTGACGGATGATTTTGTGAAAGAAGTCATTCAAGCCATTCCCTAATACCAAGTCAACTTGTGATTGCAACACCTAGCGATCCTCTTAAATCCCCCTTAATAAGGGGGACTTTGAAAGAACTTGACTAAATTCTCTGCTTTTTTTGCGAAGCGATCGACTTACCAGGGGCAGGTCGATGGGTCAGCACTGCATCCCATCCGCTGCATCGTATCCCGCTCAAATTGGTCAATGGCCAGGGTGGGGATTTCATTGTTTAGAAATCGTCCGGTCAGGAGAAGGACGGTTAAAGGATCCGCTAACCCCGTTGCTTTGATCTTCACGGCGCGTTGGAAGCTGCGAATACCCTCAGCATCGGGGCTGAATCCTAATTTCTTCAGGTAGCGATCGATCTGGGACTGGGTGAGGACAACTTCATTGGGCCGAAAAATGGGGACAAACTCCTCCCGCCAGCGCGATCGCAATTCCTCCTGAGTCCAACTGTAATACTTGCCCTGGGCGGGATCGGCCACCACAACGTGATCCTGCCCCATAGCCATTAGCGCAACAGCATGGGGTAATCTGCGCCAGCCGGATCCCAGCCAAACTGATAGAATTCCCGGTCGATTAATCTTCCAGAGTTGCTCCCAGGTGGCATCGGTTAGTTCCAAGCCCGTCAGCCCAAAGCCCTGCGCTGCCTTGATCACCTGTGGATTGGAGGTGCCCATGCGACTGGTTTCGGCCAGTTGGGCAACTTTGGATTCCGTCGCTTGGGTGATGCCCCACCGTTGCAGCAGCGTCGCCAAGGCCGAGGGCGCACAGCTACTCGCAGAGGTTTGTTTGAAGACTTGATTAGGCCGCAGGTTATTTTTCAGTTCGCTGTGGATGGGTGATAGGTAGTAGGACTCTACCACCGTGAAACTGATGAGGCCGATTAAGCTCACCGTGACGATCGCCCCTAATTGTATCCGCGCGGTTTTCCAGCTAATGGCGATCGCAAAGCCGCAGGCTCCCAGCAATAGCACCCGGATCATCAGCCAAGTAATCCGCATCCCCACCACACGCCAATCCAATGGGAAAAATTGCATCTGCGGCAAGTTCACTGCCAGAAATAGCAACAATCCATAGATCAGAATAATGATCCAGGTTTGCCACTCCTGTCCCTTCAGTAAGTCATTAGCAGTCGCCCCACGGCGCAACATGACGTTGCCGAAGCGAGTGCCCCCATAAAAAAATACGGCTCCTAACGCCAGCGTGGCCGGAACAATCCACAGCATGAACTCTTTTCCCCAGATTTGCCCCATTTCAGTCTTAGCCTGAGAGTGCCCCAGTTGCCCACATCAGGTGACATTCTTTGGTTTACTGGCAACCCATCAAGCTTGCTGTTGACCTAAATTGCGCTGCGACCAGCGACCAACGAAACCTGCCACTAGCCTGGGAACTTGCTATTCTGAATGAGGTGAATCCATGGATCGCGGTATCTCCTGTGCAACGGCGTCAATTTCTTCAACAACTTTTGCAAACGTCTGGGGGCTTGATTGGAGCGAGCTTGCTCACAGGCTGCCAATCCCAAGCATTTGATCCGCTCTTTTTGCTGGATTTGCTCGATCCCAAAATGCCCTTGCCGGATCATCTGATCACGCCGATCGGGGAGTTTTATGTGCAATCCTATGCACTGCCGTCCCAAGTCAAGCTGGAAACCTGGGAACTCAAGATCGACGGGGCTGTGAATCAACCATTGACCTTGAAATTTGATGACATTTTAAACGCGCCCCAGGAAGAGTTCTATCTCACGATGGAATGTATTGGCAATCCAGCGGGGGGAAATTTAATTGGCAATGCACGCTGGACGGGAACGCCGCTGCTGCCGTTTTTGGAAAAGGCGGGGGTGAAACCGGAGGCGGTGGAGTTCAAAATGCGGGGTAATGACTGGTACGAAACCACGTTGCCTGTGGCCGAATTGCTACGGCCTGAGGTGCGGTTAGTGCATCGCATGAATGGGGAACCGTTGACCAAGGAGCATGGCTTTCCCCTCAGGATTATCATTCCGGGGCACTTTGGCCAGAAGCAACCAAAATGGCTGGTGGGCATTAAGGCGATCGCCAAGCCGGAAACGGGCTATTGGGAAAATCAGGGGTGGTCGAATACGGCGGAAATTCCGACCCATGCTTTATTGCGGCAAGTGCAGGAGCAGCGGGTGTGGAATGGCCATCACAGTGTGACGTTCAAAGACGAACTCACGAACCCAACAAATCGTTGGCGGGATGGAATTTTATTAGCAGGGGTGGCCCTCGATCGATCGACGCCGATTACCCAGGTACAAGTGAGCGTAGATAACGGTCAAACCTGGCAAGTTGCGGAACAAAATCAGCCCAGTTCTCCCCATGAGTGGACGTTGTGGCGGTACCGTTGGCTGCCTGCTCGGCCAGGGAACTATACCATTCTGGCAAGGGCACAGTCGGGGCGGGAAATGCAAGAGATTACGCGATCGGACAAAATGCAAGGCAGACCGGGGGTGTTAAAAATTAATGTCACTCTTGCATGACCCGGATTGATCCTCTCAATCTCATTCAGGTGATTTTTTAGTATTCCAATATTAATTTTTGAATTCATTACAGATCATGTTTTTACGAGCGCTATTCTTAGCGGGTTTAAATCTGATCTAGACTGAGGAAACTTGCTGATTAATCTGTTATTACTTCCATTTGCCTTAGATTTCAATCGAGGTCAGAATTACCCCGGTCTCAAAATTGAAAATTTGCGCTTTCTCCGGACTTCGATCGTGGGTAAAGGATTCCTTCCCCTCGACCCTGACTTTTCCTCTCAAAATCTGCCAAAAGTCTGTTATAAGAGAGTCCTAAGGTAATGGCGTACATGGCAGCAGAGGAGCACGGCAATGGACTGGAAGGAGTGGCCGCAGCGCAAATTAGTCGGAACCATCATCGTCGGGTTGGGGATTGCCTCCTTTGGCGTGGGTGCCCTCG
Organism: Alkalinema pantanalense CENA528; assembly: GCF_050753345.1. Classification (NCBI taxonomy): domain Bacteria; kingdom Bacillati; phylum Cyanobacteriota; class Cyanophyceae; order Leptolyngbyales; family Leptolyngbyaceae; genus Alkalinema; species Alkalinema pantanalense. The sequence goes on from NZ_JBLZFX010000118.1 coordinate 12,311, forward strand.
TGTCTACTACGGTCAAAACTGACCCCAATGGGCGCTTTCAATTCATGGGGATCACCAGTCCCTTTCCCAACAGCAACGGCTCTAGTTCCAGTAACACAAGCGGTGAACCTTCTGCCGTTAGTGAGCTGATTAACAAGCCGTCCTCACCGCAACGCACCGAAGCCCTGAAAAAATTCGCCACCGCTGCCCAACCCTCCCTCGATCGCGATCGTGCCCGCTACCTTCTCGCCAACGAGGCCATTGAAGCCGGTCAAGCCCAAGCCGCGATCGACCTGCTCAAGGATCTCGAAACCCATTACCGTGCCATGGCCGCGCCCATCCTGATGCAACGGGGACGCGCCTACGAAGCCGCCGGACAGAAAGACCCTGCGATCGCCACCTACCAAGCCATCCTGCAACAGTTCCCCAAGGATCCCACCGCTGCCGAGGCTCTGTTCCACCTCGGAAAAATTCTGGGTAAATCCGGTGTATCCCATTGGGATCGGGCGATCGCTCAGTTCCCTAGCCATCCCCGCGCGATCGAAATTGCCAAGCTGCGGCTCCAGGACAATCCCAAACTGTTTCCCATGCAGTTGCATCTTGCTAAATACGACTATGAAACGCGGGACTACACCAGCCGAACGGAAAAATTTCTGCAGACTTACAGCAAACAACTGAAGCCGGAGGATTGGGCCGCGATCGCCTTTGGCCTTTGGGAAAACCAGAAATATGACCTCGCCGCTGCGGCCTATGCCCGCGCCCCGGAAACTGCTCTAACGGCTTACCGTGCGGCACGGGGCTTGCATTTAACTGGCCAACCGGGCAGTCAACAGCGCTATCAAGCCGTAGTGCAGAAATATCCCAAAACTCCGGAGGCGGGACTGGCCCTGACCCGACTGGCCCAGTTAGCGGAAAAACCCCAGGAAGCGATCGCCTATCTCGATCAAGTCATTGCCCATTACCCAGATAAAGCGCCAGAAGCGATCGTCAGTAAGGCGAATGCCTTAGAGAAACTGGGCAGTCCCCAATCTGCCAGCCAACTGCGGCAATTCTTATTACAACAGCATTCCAGCAGTGAAGCCGCCGCCGAACTGCGTTGGAAGATTGCCCAAGACCAAGCCAAAGGAGGTAAGCTTCCTGCGGCGCAGCAGTGGGTTGAAGCGATTTTGAAGGAAAATTCCACCAGCCCGATCGCGGCCAAGGCGGGCTTTTGGGGTGGAAAATGGGCACAGCAATCGGGCCAAAACCAGCAGGCATCCAATCATTACCAATCCGTCATTAAGCTGCATCCGGAATCCTATTATGCTTGGCGATCGGCGTCGCGGCTCGGCTGGGATGTGGGCGATTTCGACAACGTGCGTCAGTTACAACCCGCTGTTGTACGACCTAAAATGCGCGATGGCTTGCTGGCGGGCTCAGAGACTCTACGGGAATTACACCATTTAGGGTTCGATCGTGGAGCTTGGAACTATTGGCAAGTGGAATTCCAAAATCGTCAACAACCTAGTGTTGCGGAACAGTTTACCGACGGGGTGCTGCGCTTAGGGGTGGGGGATAATTTGGACGGCCTATTTATGGTGTCTAATTTGAACGATCGAGAATCAGCCAGCGATCGGCAACAGGTTGCGACGCTGCGCAAAGATGCCAGTTATTGGCAAGCGCTCTATCCTTTCCCCTACATGGCGCAGATCGAATCCTGGTCGCGGCAACGGCAACTCAATCCCATGCTAGTTACGGCCTTAATCCGCCAGGAATCCCGCTTTGAGCCGCAGATTAAATCTTCGGTGGGGGCCACGGGGTTAATGCAGGTCATGCCCGATACGGCCAGTTACATCGCCAGTCAAATTAAGTTAAAGGAATATAAACTCGATCGACCGGAAGACAACATCAAACTAGGAACTTGGTATCTGAACTACACCCACCAGGAATATTCCGGGAATTCCATGCTGGCTGTGGCGAGTTACAACGCGGGGCCCGGTGCCGTGGGTGGATGGCTGGCCAAAAGTAAGACCCAGGATGCCGATGAATTTGTGGAAGCGATTCCCTACGATGAGACAAGGGGATACGTTAAGGCTGTGTTTGAAAATTATTGGAACTATTTACGGTTGTATAATCCTAGTATTTCCCAAAAGGTCGCTCAAGTGTCTCCTGAGCATCCCCGTAACTTATTTTAAAGAGGTGGGTGATGGCATTATCTCGATCGTCACTCATTGCCTGGAAACCTGTACTGGGTCTTGCTGCTGTACAGGGAGCCATTACGCTCACTTGGGTGATCTATAACCTTTACGTCCCCAACTTGCTGGAACAGGTGGGGCTACCCAAAGTTTTTGGACTGTATTTACTATCCTTTGAAAATTTCCTGGCGATCGGCCTAGAACCGATTATGGGAAGTTTGTCCGATCGCTATAAAACCTGGTTAGGCATTCGATTTCCCTTTGTGTTTCTGGGCATGATTGCTGCAACAACCTGTTTTGTTGCTATTCCCGCTTGGGTGTTTCTGGGCAGTGCAGCGACGGCGTTGCAATGGCTAGTGCAGATCGGGTTGTTGGCTTGGGCGATCGCTATGGCTATTTTCCGTAGCCCTGTACTGGGGTTACTGGGGCAGTATGCCATGACCAGTGGACTCCCCCAAGCGGCAAGCATCTTGACCTTGGCAGGGCTAACGACGGGACTGTTTACGTTACCGGCCTACCGCAAAATTTTATTGGATTTAGGAAATGTTGGAGCCTTTGGCCTAGGCTCTCTCTCCTTACTCCTAACGGCCTTTGTGCTCAATCAATGTCAACCGGCCACCCAGGTCAATTCACTTCAATCGATCGAGCCCACAACATCGCGATCGAATTCCTACAAACGTTTGGGTTTATTGGTTGCGGTGGGGCTAGGGTTGGGCTTGGGGACAGTTGGGATGCGGCGGGTAATTCAGCCCAGTCCTGATAGTGTTTTTCTGTTAAATCTATTTACATTCACCCAACTGATTAGCGTTCTCCCCGCAGGTTATTTAGCATCCCGATGGGGCAACCGTCGATCGATGGTGTTGGCAATAGCAACCATTCCCCTGTGGATTGCGGGCTTACTCATTCCCACGTTGGGTGTACAAGTCTTTTCCGTGATTGCATTGGGTTGTGTGTTTGGTTTTCTGTTGAATGGTGCGATTCCCTTTGCACTAGATCAGGTACCTGCAACCAAAGCAGGTCTAGGGGTTGGGCTTTATTTCGCAGGTCGTTCCGCTGCCGATAGTTTATTTAATTTTCTTTTAGCGCAGGTGGGTGGTTTCCCAACACCAATCAACGCGATCGGTAGTATCTTGGCCTTTGCAGGAGCAGGCTTCTGTATTCTGTTAACCCGCGATCGTAAGTTGCACGATCGTGGCTAAGCCCAACCTTTCAACAAATAACTTCAGGGATTTAGGAAATTGGCTTTCGGCTAACAGAAATTTATTCGGCGATCTGCCAATCTTCCATTTGTAATCCTTCAACTCGACTAAACTCTTGGGTGTTGTGGGTGACTAAGGTGAGATCGTTGGCCAACGCGATCGCAGCAATCTGCAAATCGCAAGTCCCGATGGGGGTACCTAGATTAGCCAGTTGGCCCCGAATTCGACCACAAATGAGTGCGGCTTGATCATCAAATGAAAGTGAAACGAAGTTTGCTAAAAATTCCTGTTGCCTTGCCAAGGTACGAGTTGGGTTATTGCTTCGCATTGCGCCATAGAATAGCTCTGCTTTCACCACGGAACAAACTACGATTTCACTAAGTGGTGTAACACTTAAACGATTGCATACTTCCGGTGAGCGACCATTTAAATACATCACACAAACATTGGTATCGAGCAGATAACGCATTGTCTAGTCAAACGCTCCAATTAGATCATCATCCAGTTGATCCGAGATACCTTGCTCATCCAGAATAATCGGGTCATCAGCACAGATCCCATAAAACTTTTTTAAAACGTGACCCGTTACGGGTGGCGAAGCAACGAGTTGATAAGTAACGATCACTTCTACATCCCGCTCTACGATGCCAACGGGAATATCAAGATGAAGAATGCCATCTGCCCCTACTCGTTGGTGTATCTTAATGCTAGTCATCTGTGTTGACTCCTTAACGTGTATCGGTCATTCAAATCACTCAAGTTTGCAGTCCAAAAATTTGATCGGGCGTCAAGGTGAATTCTGGCACGACTTGAGAAAGGACCCGATCGCCCCCTTGGAACAGGCAATCGTCATAGGCTCCCTCCACCCATTGGCAAACGGTTATTTGCTTTTCCTGGGGATCGACAATCCAATACTCTGCAATGCAACGGGCCGCATATTCCGTATGCTTGTGGCGATAGTCCCGCATACGATTATTCACCCCTGAACTAACGACCTCAATGACTAATGCTGGGGGTGGCATATCTCGGGTGAGCGTGGCTCGAGTGGTTCCCGCCAAGGCAGCTTCCGCTTCTGGGGTCAAGATGAGTAAATCGGGGCAGCGCGTATTGGCCAAACGTCCACTGACTTCAATTTCTGCATTCCAGGCAATCAAGTGTTGCGGCACATGCTTAGCCAATTCTAGTAAGAGCTTGACTGCGATCGCATTGTTCTGTCGCGTTTCCGGCGGCATTTCCACTAACTCCCCATCCACCAATTCGTAGCGAGTATCCGTACCATCGTCATAGGTTAGATATTCCTCCAAGGTGAGTTTTCTGTGGGTGCGGCTGAGGGTCATGGGTGTTGGGGTGGGAGAGTAGGAGGGGAATTGGGATGGCTGGGCTGATAGGCTGAGCTGATGACAGTATTCTAGCGAGGAATTTCTTTGGCTCGGGTTACTTTTTAACATCGGTTACGCGCCAGTTGAGCTTGAGGTTGACCCAGAAGTTCCACATCACCACGATCGCGATCGCCAGTAACTTTGCCAGAAAGGGATTCAGCCCCAGCACTGTGCTAAATAGCCCCATGAGAGACCCTTGCAAGACAATGCCTGTGCCACAGACGACATTAAATTTCAGTAAGCGTTTTAACCAGCGCCGTTTGCCCGGTTGGCCACGGGAGATTTCGCCAAATGTCCAGAAATCATTCCAAACGAAGTTATTGATCAACGCAACTTCCGCCGAGAGCACCGCCGCCAGGACGGCCCGACTCGGCCCCAGCAAGCCAAACAGCACGGCGAAGACGGCCATGTCTACGGCTAACCCACTAAAGCCCACGACACCAAACCGCAAAAACTTGCCGATCGGGAAGCGTTGGTTCAGTTTCTTCAAAGCGGTGCGATCGCGTTTGGCCCAGCGTAGCCGCAGCAAATGTTGCACATATTCCCAATACTGCCGTCCAGTGACTTTGCTTTCCCCATCCTGCCGTTCCTGGAAGACATAGCCCACCTCAGCAATCTGCCCAATGCGCCCGCGTCCAATTACCTCCAGCAAAATTTTGTAGCCCGCTGGATGGAGCACGCGATCGCCGATCGCCGATCGTTGTACCAAAAAATAACCGCTCATCGGATCGGACACGCGACCGAGGACATGGGGCAGGATCAGTAATCCCAAAATCTGAGCACCCCGTGAAGTGATCCGCCGAAACAGGCTCCATTCACTGATGCCACCGCCCTCCACATGGCGACTGGCCACCGCTAAATCGGCCCCCTGGATCATCTGCGTCCACAGCCCCAACAACACCTCCGGCGGATGCTGCAAATCTCCATCAATCACGCCCAACACCCGACCCTGGGCCACCTGCCAGCCGCGAATCACCGCCGTAGATAAGCCCCGTTCTCCCTGCCGCCGCATCACCCGTAACTGGGGATAGTCGGGAGTGAGGGTGAGGGCTTTTTCCCAAGTCCGATCGGGGCTGTCATCGTCCACCACAATGAGTTCGTAATCATGGCGCAACACTTGATCCAGCGTGGAACTGAGGATTTCTACCAAGCGCTGAATGTTATCACCTTCGTTGTAGGTGGGGATAATGAGTGAAAATGCTAGGGGAAACTCAAAGGACAATGCTGGAACGATTAATTCACCTTGGGGAGTATCCAGCAGAGCAGCGGTGGGAACAGACGGGACAGTCAAAGGGGTTTCCTCTCGATCGATGGCCTCAACGGGCATAGCGTCGGCGCTAGCGGCAACAGCACGGATAGAAGCAGGGCGGGAAGGACTTGTCATAGAGGGTTATTGTACCGAGAAGTTAATATTTATTGTTGGTATAAATTTTTGAGGTCGCAATTTGAGCAGTAAATTTGAGCGGTAAATTTTATGCCTTGGCTTACTTTATGCCTTGGCTTTGAAGCATTAAGGGATTTACCAAGAAATAATATCCCCGCTTCATCCCCCCACCCTCCTACCCTTTTACTCTCCTACCCCCTA
>NZ_JBLZFX010000119.1:0-16400 GCF_050753345.1 Alkalinema pantanalense CENA528
GCTCCAGACCCTGAACCCACTATGGCTTCATACCGTCAATCGGAACAATCCTTGCAGCGTGAATTCACTGTCCTCAAGCACATTCCGGCTTTCTAGTTTTGTCAGTCAAGCAGGTCCTAAACTCATTGGCAACCGCTAATCTATAGCGGTTGCGTCATCGTTAAGCCTCTCCTAGGCTGCAATCAAGCTTTTTAGCATTGGAGCCTTAGGGATTTGCCAAGAAAGAATATCCCCTCTTCATCCCCCCACCCTCCTACCCTTTTACTCTCCTACACCCTACCCAATTAGGATTTTATTTATACGCTGTTCCCTTCGGGGCGAGATCGACGCACGATCGATGGCTAATACAAACAGTTGATACAACCTAAAATGAATAAAAAAGAGCGGGAGATGTATCCTACGTATGAATTCTGAGGTCATCTACGATCGAAGGCTATCTCCCACTCTGAACCTAGCTTTTCAGAACTCTAGCTTGCTCAAGATCAACAGAATTAATTGCAATCTTCCATCGATCGAACCCTAATGTAGACCGTGTTCACTGACTAACGACACCTTAACCTTCCACTGCACTAAGCGCTCGTTCCACCCGACGGAAGTCAAAGCCCATTGCCCGTAAGGCATGCCACAGGTGACCTTGCAGGAAAAAGAACGCTAAGAAGAAGTGGGTATTCGCCAACCAAGCTCGTGCAGTATGTTTACCCAACGGCAGCACAATGGAATCTGCAAAATAAGGTGCAACCCCAAACTTCACATTCAGGACAGGCCCGTAAAATTCCACAGGATAGGCCGTGGTATTCACTGCGCAAAAATAAGCTGCGACAAATCCCGCCAAAGCAATGCCCCCCAAGGAATAGGACAAGATCGCCTCCCCAGAAAAGAGCAGCACTTTTTTCGCCCAGGCCAAGGGCGGTACCAGAATATGCCAAATGCCGCCACCGACTAGCATCAAGCCGACAAAAATGTGACCACCGACGATATCTTCCAGGTTATCCACCGTTGCAAAATGGGTTTGATATCCAAAAATGGTCAGCGGATCGAGGGTCGGAGCCGTCACCGATCGCACCGTTTGGGTTGCTGTGTCATACAGTCCCACATTCATGGCATACCAAGCAAACAGCAGCGCCCCCGCACCCAGGAACAACAAGTGGTGGCCCAGAATTAAGCCCAACTGCTTGGGATCTTCCCAATCAAAATGAAACTTTTTGGCTCGGCCTTCCGCATCTTTCAAATTCGCGGGAGCCTTAAAAGTATGGAACAGGGCACCCGCACCCAGCACCGCAGAAGAAATCAGGTGAATCGCACCAACAACGAAGTAGGGATAGAGATCAACAATTTTGCCACCATCACCAACCCCTAAGCCTAGGCTGGCCAAATGGGGCAGCAGAATTAAGCCCTGTTCGCCCAAGGGAATATTGGGATCAAACCAAGACAACTCATACAGGGTAAAGGCTCCTGCCCAGAGGGTCGTTAATGCGGCCTGTCCCACATGGGCTGCCACAAATAATCCGGATTTCTCTGCAAATCGCGCATTACCTGCCCACCAGTCATATTTGACGGTGGAATTTCCATAACTTTGCATTCAGCCCTCCTTCTTTGGGCGATCGAATAATCAGTTAAAAAGCAAAATCTATCTATTGCAAGTCTTATTCAATAAGACCGTGATTCCTAAATTACAGTAGTTCTCAAAAAGATCAAGTTAAGTTTCGTAAACAATTGCGCAAAATTCTAGATCAGGAGTCTGCAAAAACAGCTAAAAAAGCGACTTTGCAGTATTTCAAAGACCAACCGATCGAACAACAGATACAAACCTTGTTGCCAATAATTTCTCATTATTGATATTGACTCTCAATAAATTTTCGAATAAGCTAACCTTTAGTCGAGAGCTATTACCAGATGTTAGGAGCCCCTGTGGTTATGAGTTGGGTCGGAAGGCAAGATTTGCGATCGATTCGATTTTCTGCCTGTAGCAGTCTGATACAGACCAACCCCTCCTGAGACAGGCAGTTCCCTGATCTTTGAGACAGCTCTTCTCTCTAGATGGACGGGGGTCTACGGCAAGTCGGCAACTGTTCGCCGTAGACTTTCTTTCTTGCGTAGTAACACATCCAAACCGAGGTTTCGGTAAGAGATTCAGGACTTGAAGAGGATAGAATGGCAAAAATTGGTCTATTTTTTGGCACCCAAACTGGCAAAACCGAAACCGTTGCAGAAATGATTGCCAGCGAATTTGGCGGTGACTTAGTCGCTCTCCATGACATTGCCAGCGCAGACGCCAATGATTTTGAAGGGTACTCATTTTTGATTATTGGATGTCCAACTTGGAATATTGGGGAATTACAGAGTGATTGGGAGGGATTTTATGAGTCTGACTTGGATGACATTGACTTTTCAGGCAAGAAAGTAGCGTACTTTGGCACAGGCGACCAAGTCGGTTACTCTGACAACTTCCAAGATGCCATGGGCATTTTAGAGGAAAAAATTTCTGCCCTCGGCGGCACAACAGTCGGATATTGGCCCAATACCAATTATGAATTTGACGAATCCAAAGCATTACGGGGCGATCGCTTTGTTGGATTAGCGATCGATGAAGATAATCAGCCAGAATTAACGGGCGATCGCATCCAAACCTGGGTAGCTCAAGTTCGCCAAGAGTTCGGCCTGTAGCCTTGAAGCTCAAGTCTCTAGAGGAATTACTGCCTGGAGATAAATATCCTAGACAGCTTGATTCCGAGCCAGCTTCCTAGACAACCTCACAAACATCCATCCAGCTAGAAAAATCATTAATCGTCTGATTTTTCTAGCCTTTTTTACTTCTGTCCTCCTGATTTCTATCAACCAAATATCATCCACCATCGTGCAGCAACCCCTCAAATAACCATGGCAAAAGTAGTGATGTCTCAAGAGAATGTAGAAGTCCTCTGGGTGAATGTGAGTCCCAGTTTAAAACGCTTCGATCGACCACTGATTCAGCAATTGATGCAGCATTCCACGATCGCCTATTGGGAATATCACACTCAGTATGACGAAGTATCTTCGATCGACACTGCAATCGTGTTACTCCATGATTATTTAAAATCTCGTTCCCAGCCTATTCACTTGATAGGTCACGGATTGGGAGGGGTCGTTGCCCTGAGTTATGCACGGCAGTTTCCCGATCGGGTGCGATCGCTCAGTCTCTTGGCCGTGGCTCCCCAACCCGCGATTACTTGGCACAGCCATTATTACGTCCAACGGCACCTACTGCCCTGTAGCCAAGCGCAAGTTCTAGCACAAGTAGCCCGCAATCTCTTTGGCCCAGCGGCTCCCTATCCCATCACGCCCCTCATCCAAGCCCTCGCCAAGGATTTAGACTTTGCCCCTTCACCCCATTCTCTCTATAAAGTGACAACCTTACCCGAAGGAGCAGTTGAAGTGCCTTTGCTGGTTTGCAATAGCCAAACCGATAGCGCCGTTTCCCATCCCCTCATGCAACGTTGGATCAAGTGGTTCAAGCCGGGAGATACCTTTTGGACCTGTCCCACAGGACATCACTTTTTCCACTACAGTGAACCGGAATTAGTCAGCCAACAACTGCAAAAGTTTTGGAAGCAAGTCCAGAAACGGGAAATTCGCAATCACGATCGTCATCTTATCTACGCCTAGAAAAAATTAAGGGGTAATCGATTCACATTTGCTAGTTATTCACATTTGCTAGTTATTTACGTTCACTAGTTATTGAAGTCCACAAGTTATTAACATTCACTAGGACATTACCATGAGCGTTGCAACCTTAGTTTTACCATCCTTGATCCAACAGCAGCATTTCAATGATTCAAGGCTAGACTCAGCCTCAGCGATCGTACCCACCTATCCTAAGCTTTCATTGGGTTCTTGCCCCAAATTAACCACTGACTATGACACGTTCCAGAGGGGCAATTTGCTACCAGAACACCCCCAAGTATATTGGAAAATTCGTCAAGGCGTTGTACGAACCAATACCTGGGATATCGAAGGGGCATTAAAAACCGTCGGAATTTGGGGTGCGGGTGACATTGTTGGGGCAGGATTAAGCACCCTGTCCCCCTATCAGATGGAATGTTTATCTCCCGTCAAAATTGAGCCACTAACCCATTTGAACGACTTTGCAGAGACATTAATTCACCAACAACAACAAACCGAAGCCCTGCTCAACATCATTCTGGTCAGACACACCCAACAGCGTCTTCTCAAGCTCCTAGATTGGTTAGCCGATCGCTTTGGACGAGACTGGGGCGAGGGAGCCAGAATGATTGATATTCGGCTCACCCATCAACATCTTGCTGATCTGGCAGGTACAACACGGGTAACAGTTACTCGATTGCTCAATCAATTGGAGCACACGCACCATATTCAACGACTCCCCCAATACCGATTTGTCATCTATCCTTCAGCGCGATAAGCCTCACCACTGATCCGGATACCACCTACACTGCGACCCATCACGCTGTCACCCATCTCCCTAGCACCTATCGTTTGAGGTAGGAGAGAGTTGGTTCAGTTTTTTGTTGTTGAAGACATTGGGGATGCAATCCTCACAAGTTCCTCATGTTATTGGCCTATATCTACATCATCCACTCAATAGAAGTTAGCGTCGCATAGGCTTAGAGAGGAGGCTCACAGCATGTTTGATAAGGTATTGGTGGCGATCGATCGGTCTTCATCTCATCAGTCAGTCTTTGAAGCAGCTCTAACGCTAGCAAAAGCGCTATCTGGGAAACTGATTTTGTTATCGGTTCCTTCACCCGACGATCCGGCCTGTCCCCATTTACCCACGTTAAATACCAACCTCTATCCCATGGGGTTCGATCGTACCGTGACGGAAGTGTATGAAGAACTGTGGGAAATCTACACCAAAAAAGGGGAAGAATTTTTGACCAGCTTAGTGGAAGAAGCCAATGCAGCTGGGATTACAGCCGAGTTTCTGCAAATCCCTGGCAATCCAGGCCGAACGATTTGTGCGACTGCCCAGGAACTCAACGTGGACTTAATTGTCCTTGGGCGGCGAGGCCACTCTGGGTTGAATGAACTCTTTTTAGGCAGTACGAGTAATTATGTGTTGCACCACGCCCCCTGCTCTGTACTAGTCGTACAACATTCTTTCACCGACATGTCAGCAGATTCCCCTGAAACGAAAGCTAGAACAGAATCTGGAGCAGCCATGACAATGGCCGTGACATCATCATAAAGAACAGCAAGATGATGGGGACGCTATACGTGAGGCTGCCATGGGAAAAAGATGCCAATTCTGGAAACAGCATTTACAGGCAGTAAAACTCTGGGAAACTTGGGTTGGTGTGACGATCGTTGCTGAACTTGTGGGCATTGGCGCGATCGCGGCCTTAACGCTGAACCTTGGGCAGGTCGATAATGCGGCAACCAATACACTTTTACTTTCGATCGGAATTGCAGAGGGTCTCATTCTAGGAGTCGCCCAGTGGTGGATTTTGCGGCGGTATGTCCGTCATGCAGTCCGCTGGATTTTTGCGACCACGATCGGAACTCTACTGGCTTGGGCCTTAGGCGTGCCGATGAGCTTTCTATTGGTCGTCATGTATGGCAGTCGCATCTTGGGAAGCCTGAATTCGATCGCGTTACTGCGGGGAATTTTATTACTGGGTGCAGGCGTAGGCGTTATTGTTGGTTATTGCCAATGGTTAGTCATTCAATCAGAAACTTCCAACCGATCTCAATGGTGGGTGATTGCGAGTGCGGTCGCATGGGCTTTCGGATTGGCGATCGCGTATCTATTGAGTAATCTGACGATTGGTTTACAAACTTCAGTGGCGATCGCATTCATTGGTGCAGCGATGGGAGCCGTCGTAGGCGGCATTACAGGACTTGCACTCCTTTGGATGATAAATTCCCATTTGCGATCGTAGTCAATTGATTAATCTGTACAAATACGAAAGGCTCGATCGACCCTGCAGCGATTCTACCCATTCCCATACAGCCAAATCAATCCGCGATCGTTGAGAGAGCATCAACCAATTGTCCAGCAGGCTGCTAGACAATTTCGTTTAAACCATTGCATCGTGATCCAATTTCACTCATCGGGCTCCTCACCATCCCATTCTTCGACTTCCACCGAGAGAATATTTAACTGCGTCCACATCTTCTTGCCTACCACAGGGGTAGGGAATGTGAGTCATTCATCAACAGTCATTCATCAACAGTCAAGAACTACAAGTCAAGAATTACGAGTCAAGAATTACGAGTCAAGAACTAAAAGTCAAGAATTGTTTGAGGAGATGCCTGTTTAGCGTAATGCATGGCTGTGCGTGGGTGCGTCCACCGATTATGCTGAGTCTGCGACAATGAATTTTGAGAAAAGTGAGTTATGCGAACATGCAAGAGATTAGGCATTTCCTGACGACAACGACGACACAGCCAATACAATTCATTTCCGCGAGCGTGTCGTAACAATGTATCCGAGCAACAAGGACAATGACTAGAACCTTGATCAAGTAAGTTTTCTTGCAACAAGTCTTTCATGTTTTTGAAAAAATGAAAAATGTTAGGGGAAAGTAGGAACTACGGGCTTTTAGAAAAAAGTTCACTGGAACCTTATTTCTAGAAATTTCTAAGATTATTTTAACAAATTCGATCGAACATGAGAAATAGATTAGATAATGTAAATTGTATAGATTAGAATATAGTTTGACCAAGTATATTTACTTAGGTTTTAGATTAACAAATAAATTGATTAGAATAGAGTGATTAATTAGAATCATTAGAGTCCTATCAGCATAGGAAGTAGATACAAAAATTAGATTGACACACCACTTAATGTAGTCAATCCGTATTTGGATCTGAGGCTAAAGTTTATCAATTCAAAACGGATGTATATCAGATGCGATTACTCTAGTTCTCTAATCACTGTAAGCTGATTGGATTAAGCAGCGATTGATTCAATAGATATAGACCTCAAACCAATCATAGATTTTATCTAGTTGCTCCAAGTTAACAAGGCCGTATTGCCATAGAACGATCGGGAGAATTGCGGAATCTGATCCGGATTGCTTAAGGCCCAATTGAATGGCTTCCGATGAGAGCCTCATTTCATTTTTTAGAAAATTAATCATTTGAGAAAAGTGGGGTGGAACCATAATCAGGCACCTGCAAAAGTAGCAATAATTTAATGGGTTAATAAAAGAATAATTATTGGCCCAACTCTTAGCAATTAAATTCAATTGAATTCGATTGAGTTGGATGAAGACCACGATCGTGGGGATTAGCAGAAATAAATAGTGATACCGGGAAACTTATACTCCAGTAAACAAGACCTAAACGCCATTCTTGATCAGATGTCGAATTACGTTGTCTTTAATCAGGAGCTGGCGAGAAATTTCTAGTAAGAGTTCCCGCATTTGCTCTTCAGATAGATTGTAGCTATTCACTTCAAACGAACGAATACTAAATTGTTGCTCAACGGAAAGATCAAAGCACTCTTGGAACATGATTTACCTCCGCTTAGGTAATAGATATAGAGTAAAGTTAGAGTAGTGTCAGAATTATTCAATCTCTAGGTGACGCCTAGGCCACTCTAGGATTAGTCGATACAATTAACAGAGCGTAAAGAGTGTTGAAAGCAGTTTTTCCTAGGTTTTAACAGTCAGGTCAACCACTTTCAACAACGCTTGCACAACTCAGTTAGGCGTGACGAGCCATAAGACCCCACAGGAAGATGGCCACCATTGAACCTAATACTGCAACCACTAGACCAGGAATACTCAAAGATGCAGCAGTTAATTGGAGGGTTCCCGTTGCCAGTAGGCTATAGAGGCTTCCTCCTAGGAAAGCACCCACGATTCCCAGAATCATTGTGGCTAGGATGCCACCGCCTTGAGTACCGGGATAAATTGCCTTTGCAATTGCACCAGCCAGCAGACCCAGAATAACCCATGCGATAAGATTCATAATTTTGTCTCCTTTAATTGAACTAAACTTTTAACGTCTGTAAGAATCTTCTGAATTGCGAACTTTGCTAGATTTAAGTGAGTTACTTAACGCCGTTTCGCTTTCGATACATTCAGAATACTGTCCCTACTTCGGAAACTACTCTCCCAGATTAGAGAATCCCTGGAAATCAAAAGGAATAGCGTAGGGAAGGCACCGATCGAAGACAGCGTTATCCTCTCAAACCCCTGTGGAATCAGCGAGCGTCCGTAAACCATTTCCGATATATCAGCACCATAAGAAATTATTTTTTGAGTCTTCTACTTTAGGGAGACAGAACTATAAGGTAGGAAGGCTATAGTGAAACCACAGACGAAAACCGTTTGTAAGTGAACTTAAGGAGTTAATGAATTATGGATAAGCTTGGTGTTGAACGAGATACCTACGATCGTGGTATTATTCCCGCTGAAACAGCCGCTCGTAAGGAACGGGAAGAGGAAGACTATAAGCAAGTTCCTGATGAAAATCCAGAAGGAGGCTATACGGTAGATAACGAAGGTCTTCTTAACAACTATGCAATTGAGCCGGAAATGTATTACGAAGTTCCTGGCGACATTCAAAACGCTGAAGAAGAAGCAAAATAAACAGATTAAATCTTTCTAGTTTGTAGTTTCGACTCTCCTCTAGCATTGATAGCAAAGTTACGGATCAACTCACCGATCGTAACTTTGCTTTTTTGGTTGTGAATCAAAGAATTGTGGGATAATACCAAATCAACTGGTAATTGCAACACATAACGATCCCCCTAAATCCCCCTTAAAAAGGGGGACTTTGAAAGAATTTGCCTGAATTCCCCCCTTTTGAAGGGGGGCTAGGGGGGATCGGATCTGTTGCATTGATTAATCAATTTGGGATAAGTTGTAATATCCCACCAACTCCACGGTTCAAAAGCGACAATCTTGCGGTGGTAAGCATATGACTGCTACTGTGACCTATCTGTTCGAGAAGCTAGGCAGGTCAGCGACCTCGTGAGTAGTCTATCAGTTTTTCTTGCTTCGTTGGGAACAGATTGGCGTTTCCTCGTCTTGTCCAAGCCTTCGCTCAACTACGTTTTGCGTCAGTTAAGCACACAACTCGTCAACGCCCTGGAGAGCATCCCGACGCTCCCCTTCGGAAGAGCGCGGGGCTTCCCGCCGAAGAGCTAAGGGAACAGCGCATAAATAAAATCCCAATTGGGTAGGGGTAGGAGAGTAAAAGGGTAGGAGGGTAGGGGAATGAAGAGGGGATATTATTTCTTTGCAAATCCCTAAGCTCCCACCCCTACCTTGGCCCGTAGGGGAAGCATTACGATCGCTTAAACCCTTTTGCCTGAGACGGTTTGGTCTTTTTGGCTTGGGCTTTACTGACGGCTACAAATGCCTCTTGGAACAATTCATGTAAATGTAATGGAACACTCGCGGTATCGGGCAATTCCGGATCGAGGGACTTGCCCATGGCATAAAGCTGATCATCTAGTTGGGCAAGGGTAAAATTGGGTTGCGCTAGGGTTTGTTGAACGAGGGTCTCCAATGCTGTGGGATACTGTTCAGCGAGATGGTGAAAGATAAAGACCGGACCCCCCGGATCATGAAATAGCTTTCGCAAAGCCTGAGTTGCTTGCTCGATCGAATAGCCTTTTCCAGATGCCAAATACCGTTCTAAGGAAGCATAGGACGCTAGAAAGCACTGACCCCAGCGCGGATGGGTCAGCATGGTGACTTCTTCTGCCTGTTGGAGGTTAGGCGGGAGTTCCATGGGAGGAATCACCATCTTGCTCGCCTTTGCTGTTTTTAATTGTTGATTTTCTGTTTCCGTTAGCGTATCTTCTGCATCAGAGATAGCATCCTCTAAAATTTCATCTGCATTGACTTGAGCTTTTTGAAGTTGCTGATCGGAGAGATGATCTTGAAATGTTTTTAGGCGTTGATTGAGTTGTCGCCCTGGCAAGGTCACAATGGCAGATCCAAAGAATTCCTGACTGGCATGGTATTGCTGCTCGACCGATCGCCAGGATTCTTCTAACAAGTCCGGTGCATCGCTATAAAGATACCGTCGATAGCATTGTCGAAAATTTCCGATCGCGACGGCCAACTTAGGTTTACCTAGCCGCCCTAGTAAAACCGGCTTAGTCAATGCCATCCAGCGATCCCCTTCCAAGGGCGCAATCTGAACTAAACAAATTTCCTGGGGCTGTAATCGGGTTTGAATTTCCGGTGATGTATGCCCCAGGTGAACACTGTAGGAACGCTGGGTCAGCCAATTTTGTAACTGGTAATACCCATCTTCTAAAACAGCGGTAATTTCAAATAAGCTGACGATCGCTTGGGGCCAACTGCGAAGGAGTTGTTGTTCCGCCGAAGACAGTTCTGGATGGTGCTGGATAAAGGTTTCGATCGGAGTTTCGCCCAAGGTCTGATCTTCTACCATAAATCGAGTTAGCAACAGTTCTCGATTGGGCCAATTACCGGGATTAGGTTGCTTGAGTTGCCGAGCACTGTATCGTTCCAGGGCGATCGCGCCTTCGCCTTCGGTGTCATAAATAAAGTCGATAATTTCCCGTTTGAGTTGTTCTGCGCGATCGATCGCAATTTTCGGAGAATGGGTTGATGAAGGATGCATGGAAATCATAGGTAGATCAATCTGTTGTGGGTGGATCTATGAAAATCAGTCCTGAGGATTGAGGGAGACGGCTCAGCTCCAAATGCTGATTGCAAATGCTGATTGCAAATACTGATGGCAAATACTGATGGCAAATGCCGATTGAGAAAAAACATCAGTAAAAATTAGCAATATTAAGAACTTATCGAAAATGAGAAAGCTGAAATCTCAGTTCCCATAGCCAAAGCTAATATTCAGCCTGAGTTAATTTATTCAAAAGACTTTATTTTAAAATGTTCTCCAAGAATTTTCTGCATCATAGGCTCAATCGCGTAATCTTGCAAGGACTGACATTTTAGGGCTGGTGGCTCAATGCCTTGTTGAATCAAGGGTGTAACACTTTAGAGAGAGCAGAAAAAAAGCAACTTTCCGCCGATAGAGTGACAAGCTCAAAGCTACACAGAAAAGACCTTCGGACTATAGGTTGATTCAGAACTAGCGATCGACGCAGTACATTACAGACATCGACGCAGACACCTGTTAAATGACTCGGTTGAATGACTCGTCGGAAACCATACAAGGAAGATTCCCATGAAACTATTTTCGATTCTAAAAAAAGCTTTTCGTTCTATCCAACTTTCTTTAACGACGCTAGCTTGTGTGAGCAGCTTGAGCTTTAGTGCTGCTGCCCCTGCGTTTGCTGCACCGATCGCCGTTACCCAGCCTGCCCACATCGCCGTAACCGGAATTGGTCGCCAAGCAGAAGGCACAATTGAGCAAGCTGCTGGTAAGGCAGAAAGTGTTAAGGATAGCGTGGCTGCCAAGGCCAAAGGTGTTGCTAAGCAGGTGGAAGGCCGCGCTAAGTATGACATCGGTCGGGTAGAAGATGCCGCTCAACGCACAGGCGATAAAGCAGATGCGCTGGGTAAGCAAGCCAAGGGTAAAGCTGAACAAGATATTGGCAAGGCCCAAGATGCCGTTTCTGATGCAACCAATAACGCGATCGACGCTGTCAAAGGCTTGTTCGGTAAATAAGTACCTTTAAATTGTGTTCTAAATATACGCTGAATCATCAATTGGTTCATTTAGAATCGCAATTCACAGCAATCCTACTTCAATTAGTTGGCATTGCCATCGTTAATCTTTAACTGGATTCACTAATCCATCTCAACTTAGAATTTCTTAGGAGGAAATCCCATGTCTTTTCGTTCTTTGTTTGCAATGTTCTCCATGTTCGTTTGTTCTGCAATGTTGTTCTTGGGCTTGTCGATGAGTCCTTCTCTGGCAGCACCAACGAGCAATCCGACGGAAGGTACCGCGCAAATGCCTGAATCCATGGCTGCTGCTGAAGACGTAGCTTCCAAATCTACACCCATGAACTTGGAAGAAATTGAGGCTCGAAATAAAGGTGGCCTGAATGAAGTACAAGGTTCCGCTGATGCAGATAAGATGTATCGTAGCGATTCTTCTAAGCCCGGTCCGGCCATCGCTCGCAAGCTAGAAAAAGCGATCGATAAAGTTACTAAGTAATCGTGAAGCTGAGTACGTGACTTAGATTGAATAGAGTTAGATTTGACAAGGATTTAACGCAGAGTCATCCCAACTTGAATCTTCGTCGAATCTAACCATTAAACTGCTTAACCGAAATTGAGGTAATTTCAATGGCTACTAAACCAGCACTTCGTGCAATCAATATTGGTTTAACTGATAGCGAACGCGAAGGCGTAATTAAACTACTCAACGTTGCCCTTTCTGACGGCTATTTGCTTCTCATCAAAACGAAAAAGTATCACTGGGACGTCGTTGGCCCCCAGTTCCTGACGTTACATAAACTTTGGGAAGAGCACTATCAAATGCTTTCTGAAAGCATTGATGAATATGCTGAACGGGTACGGATGCTGGGCGGATACCCAGTGGGCACTGCGGCAGGATTTCTGCAATATACGACCCTTACCGAAGATGCGGGCGATATCCTGAACGCAACTGAAATGGTGGCTCGCTTAGTAGCAGATCACGAACAGATTATTCGTAACTTAAGAACTGCTGTGGATCAATGTTCCGATGACTTCCATGACGAAGGAACCACAGATTTTCTAACGGGAAAAATGGAAGAGCACGAAGCGATGGCTTGGATGCTGCGATCGTTTATTGAAGGGGAAGCTGTTAAACCCAACGGTCAAATTCCCAGCAAGAATGCCGTCGCCATCCCGACCGGCGTATAGATTGATTGATAAGGAGCCTTAACCATGACAATGACTGCAACGAATTCAACCTCTGCTACCATGACGCCTTCGACCCGCGATCGCATGATCTCAGCGGTGTTTGAGAACCAAACAAAGGTTCAAGAAGTGGTTCAGCGCTTGATCGATCGGGGTATTCCCGCAGAGGACATCTCCGTCATGGGGCGGAATTTTGAATCCACGACCCGAGTGGCTGGATTTATTACGAAGCGCGATGTGATTTTAGGTGGTTTGAAGCAAGGCGCAATTTTTGGCTCACTCTTTGGATCTGTCCTCAGTTTGCTAACGGGAGTGGGCGTTCTGTTTATTCCCTTTGTCGGCCCCGTGGTGGCCGCAGGGCCGATCGGGGCGGCACTGATTGGTGCAGCATCCGGCGCACTGGCAGGCAGTGCAGGCGCAGGTCTGGCCTCGCTGTTGGTCACGCTGGGTATGCCTGAAGAGAAGGCTGCTGTTTACCAAACCCTCGTTTCCGCAGGTGAGTTTCTGGTGATGGCGGAGGTGCCGGAGTCCCGCACAGGAGAATACCAACTGCTGATGGAAAGCGCAGGTGGCAAGGAAGTTCATACGATCGATCAAGTCTTGCCCCGTCCCTGCCCTGGCCGTTGTAACAGCCCTGAAGATTTGACGCCGGACGTACGTTCCCATCTATCGCCTGAGGCACAAACCCTATTTATCGAGCAGTACAATTCTGCGATCGATGCTGGTAAAGAGTCGCCGATGGCGGAACAGATGGCTTGGGAAGTCATTCGTCAGAAGTTTGTTGAAAACGAAGAAGGGGTATGGTCTGCACCCTCTGCCTAGAGAGCCTCTGCCTAGAGAGCCTCTGCCTAGAGAGCCTTTGCCTAGAGAGCCTTTACCTAGAGAGCCCATGTATACAGCTTGCCTGTAAAACTTGGCATACAGCTTGCCTGTAAAACTTGGCATACAGCTTGCCTATAAATCTTGCCTATACAGCTGATATGTAAAGCTGAGGCAACGCTATCAGCTTACTGGCAAGCCTGCTAGCTATGTGTTTGAGAAATCCCGTTACGATCGGTAATCAATTCATTGAGCCAATCATCCAACGGAATTCTTAACAAACCTTTGACCGCTAATAAATCCTACCTAGCTTACCCCTTTAGGGATTTACCCAGTCTCTAAAGGGGTTTTTGCTGAAGGTACGGGAAGCCGCCATCAAGAACTGTTTACATTTTGTAACGCAATTGTTAAGTTTAGTTACATAGATGAGTAAGGGTTCTGAGAACCCAGGAGAAAAGTACATGAGTTCTAACAGTATGGTATCGAATAGTGTTGTCGTGGATGATCAAGGTAGAACCGATATTTTTGCGATCGAACCACCGATTTACGTTGATCAAACCGCACAAGCGGGTTTCACGCCCTACGCTGAAAAACTAAATGGACGCTTAGCCATGATTGGCTTTGTCAGCGCGATCGTGCTTGAAATTCTGACAGGTCACGGTGTTGTTGGTTTTCTTAGCCATCTCTAATGTGTAGTTTTTTGCCAAGAACACGCTAACCTCACTGTTAATCTTTCTGTTTGCTGCCTTGAAGTGAGGTTGTGTTCTTAATCCAAGTGTGATGTTTAAATTTTAAGGATTGTTTATGCCGATTAAAGAACGACCATCCCCTTCACGAGCCAGCATTATTGCCAACATTGTGGTTGCGGTTTCTGCTGTATTTCTGTTTGTTAATGTGCTGTTACCGAGTTTATCGGGGCCCCGTATCCCTGGCGTTCCCTATAGCCTATTTATCCACCAAGTGGAAGAGGGGCAGGTCTCGCAGGTTTCCGTTGGGCAAAATCAAATTCGTTACCAACTGAAGGCCGAAGGTGAACAGCCGGGTGCAGTCTATGCAACGACGCCAATTTTTGACCTAGAATTGCCCAAGCTTCTGGAGTCTAAGGGGGTGGAATTTGCTGCCACTCCTGCCCCCAAAAATAACTGGTTCTTTACAATTCTAAGTTGGGTTGTTCCTCCGTTAATTTTTGTGGGAATTCTTCAGTTCTTTGCCAATCGTAACAACGGTGGCGCACCCCAAGGCGCTCTGTCGATCGGGAAAAGCAAAGCCAAGATTTATGTGGAAGGAGAATCGGAGAAAATTACCTTTTCGGATGTTGCTGGCGTAGAAGAAGCCAAAACCGAACTGGTTGAAATTGTAGATTTTCTGAAGACTCCGACTCGTTTCACGGAAATTGGAGCCAGAATTCCCAAGGGTGTATTACTCGTTGGCCCTCCGGGAACCGGGAAAACCTTGCTAGCCAAGGCTGTGGCTGGGGAAGCTGGGGTTCCATTCTTTAGCATTTCCGGGTCAGAATTTGTGGAAATGTTTGTGGGTGTGGGTTCCTCACGGGTACGGGACTTGTTTGAACAAGCGAAAAAACAAGCACCTTGTATTATCTTTATCGACGAGTTGGATGCGATCGGGAAATCCCGCAGTGCAGGTGGTTTCTACGGTGGTAATGATGAACGGGAACAAACGCTGAACCAATTGCTGACGGAAATGGATGGGTTTGCAGCGGGAGATGCTACGGTGATTGTGCTCGCTGCCACCAACCGTCCAGAAACGTTGGATCAAGCCCTGCTACGCCCCGGTCGCTTCGATCGCCAAGTGTTAGTTGATCGGCCCGATCTAGCGGGTCGGGAAGCCATTCTTAAGATTCACGCTCAGAAGGTTAAACTATCTGAAAACGTTGATCTGAAGATGATTGCAACCCGTACACCGGGATTTGCGGGGGCAGATTTGGCAAACTTGGTCAATGAGGCAGCCCTGCTAGCGGCTCGCAGCAAGCGAACCACGGTGGAAACCCAAGACTTTGCAGAGGCGATCGAACGAGTCGTAGCGGGTCTCGAGAAGAAGAGCCGTGTTCTCAACGAAACGGAAAAGAAAATTGTTGCATATCACGAAGTGGGGCACGCAATCGTCGGTGCAGCCATGCCGGGAAGCAACAAGGTTGAAAAAATCTCGATCGTGCCCCGAGGCATGGCGGCTCTAGGTTACACATTACAACTGCCAACGGAAGATCGCTTCCTGTTGAATGAAGATGAGTTACGCGGTGAAATCGCTACGCTGTTAGGCGGACGATCGGCTGAGGAGATCGTGTTTGGCAACATCACCACAGGCGCATCCAATGACTTGCAACGGGCTACGGATTTGGCGGAACGGATGGTAACTAGCTACGGGATGAGCAAGGTTCTGGGGCCCCTGGCCTACCAACAGGGTGGACAATCGATGTTCCTCAACAACGGTGCTCCCAATCCCCGCCGCCCCATGAGTGAAGAAACGGCTCAATCCATCGATCGGGAAGTGCAGGAAATTGTGGAAACGGCGCACGAACAAGCGTTGCATGTCCTACGGGCCAATCGGGAGTTACTGGAAACGATCGCCCAGCAACTCTTGGAAACAGAGGTGATTGAAGGGGAAACTCTGTATCAGTTGCTGAATCAGGTCAATGCAAAACCTGTATTGGCTGAAGTGTCTTAGTTGTTCATCTAAGGAGATTTCTAACAAAGAAACTACCCAGGGTAAAATGCTTTCAGTTGTTCCAACAAGCAAGGAAGCAGAGACTTGAAAAACGCTCCTCAATCTGAAAATCCCCTTAGTTCATCGCAA
>NZ_JBLZFX010000120.1:0-15954 GCF_050753345.1 Alkalinema pantanalense CENA528
TGAAGGGGAGTGGCATCAGTTAAAAGCTCACGAGATCTCAGGACAGATGTTCGATAATTCCTATGACTTAGCCATGGCCGTTATCGCTGGGGTAGAAAACCGCTATTTTCCCAAAGGTTATAAGGTTGAACGTTTTATATTTAATTCAGCCTAGCTACTTAATAGCCAAAAATTGAGAAATAGCACCGGAATTGCCAAACACCAAACTGTCCAACGGGGAAGACTCAAGGGGTGCATCCCAGTTTTGTAAGACTCACGATGAGAATTGCCCATTGAGATATGCAGAGCGGTGTTTAAGCACCTGAGGGACATTGTCTTGGTTCCACTGCGCTCCCGATAGTTTGATGCGTCGTCCAAATTGTTTGATAGTGGATTCAACTGCACCAGAACCAATGGATAAACCTTCAGCTTGATAATAAGCGTAGTTGACAAAACGATGACGATGTTTCTCAAGATAGGCAATGAAGATCGTCACTCGCTCATGGTTCCACCCCTTGAACTGTTGAATGGCATTGTCAATATCTCCTTGCCACAAAAACGCTTCTACCCTATCTAAGCGCTTCTGGGAACCCCCCCCCTTGCCCAAATTTTCCACCAGATGATACCAGTCCAAAATCTCACGGCGTTGACCTGGTGTGCTAATTTCAGCATAAATATTCCAAATGCCATCATGCCCATCCCCTAGACAAATTAATGTCTCAGATAACGGTTGAGCATTAACCCAGTTCACCAAACTTTCATTGTCTTGAAAGAAACCAGCTACACTGCACTCGTGGAGATTGACTCCTTTGTAGTCACGCCATTGACTTGGTTCCCCTTTCGGCGTTCGTAAGCGTACTTTCCCTCCATCTACACTCATTTCCTCTACTGTTTGCTCTACTTGAAATGAAGGAAAGTCGTGGCGATGGACGAGTCGTTGCTGGCTGCTATGAGAAACACTCATTCCCGTGAGCACTTCAAGATCGTCTGAGGCTCGTTGGTACGACTCATTAGCACTCAGTAACAAACAGCATTGCTCTAAGTAAGGACTCCAGCGACTATAAGCTTTCACCCCCAATGTCTGAGCCTGCTTTTCACTCAAACTCAATCGTCCTAAGATGCTGTCGAGTTTGCGCTTTCGTCCGCTTTTCTTGTCGCAACTTTCTGTGATAAAAAATTTCCGATTTCTGGGCTAACATGTTCAAGCAGATGTCCCCGCACTGCATTCTCAATGCCTGCTAAGGTTTTGACTTGTTCTGGGTCTGTCTCTTCATACAATAGGGCTGCTAGAGCACGCGCATGGGCTTGAATTTGAGCTTTTTTGTCAGCGTCCATAGAGCAACTTAAGTAGAGGAATTCTGTTTAAAGTGTAGCGCTGAAGTCAACTTATGGACTTAAGCATTTATACTCATTGCAAATCTGGGATGCACTCTTTTCGAACTTCTACAACCCTGCAAGCAACGGCCAAAAATACGCGTTTCAATCCCTAAAAGGGGTTCAGGCATTTTCGAACAGGAGAAGCAGTTTGAGGGGCGTCAGACGATCGCGCTAACTGTTTCAATCCCTAAAAGGGGTTCAGGCATTTTCGAACAGTACGCGGCAATCCATCAATTTGGGGGACGTACCGGTTTCAATCCCTAAAAGGGGTTCAGGCATTTTCGAACTTCTCAAATCCCATTGCGCGGGCTTTTGGGTATTGCGGTTTCAATCCCTAAAAGGGGTTCAGGCATTTTCGAACTTCGCTCAATTTTCCGAATCCCTCCTAAACGATGGTTTCAATCCCTAAAAGGGGTTCAGGCATTTTCGAACATTGCCCATTGCCTAGATTCGTGAGGGCAATCCTGGTTTCAATCCCTAAAAGGGGTTCAGGCATTTTCGAACGATTCACTACAGGCTTAGCCGCTACCGCCGGAGCGTCACGTTTCAATCCCTAAAAGGGGTTCAGGCATTTTCGAACTTTTCTATCCCTTGTACCTATGAGGTGTCAAAATGTTTCAATCCCTAAAAGGGGTTCAGGCATTTTCGAACGGCTGCAACTGGCGCAGTGCGCGGGCCTTACGTCCGTCAAAATGTTTCAATCCCTAAAAGGGGTTCAGGCATTTTCGAACTCGACTGGGCAACCATGGTCAGGGATTGGCAAGAGAACGTTTCAATCCCTAAAAGGGGTTCAGGCATTTTCGAACGACAACCCCTCCGTAGAAACACTGAAAAACACTACCTCTAGTTTCAATCCCTAAAAGGGGTTCAGGCATTTTCGAACTTCGCGTCAAGGCGCTTCTAGGGGTTGGGGTAAACAAGAAGTTTCAATCCCTAAAAGGGGTTCAGGCATTTTCGAACGGTTGTCCCACGGTTACGCGCTCGGCATCCCCCAAACGATCGTTTCAATCCCTAAAAGGGGTTCAGGCATTTTCGAACAAGGGCAACGAATTACTAAAACGCTACGGCTTATTGCAGTTTCAATCCCTAAAAGGGGTTCAGGCATTTTCGAACTCGCTGCGATCTCTGCTGGTAAAAATATCTGCATCATGTTTCAATCCCTAAAAGGGGTTCAGGCATTTTCGAACGGCAAATCCTACAAGCCAAACGACCCGATCGAGCTGTTTCAATCCCTAAAAGGGGTTCAGGCATTTTCGAACCAACCCGAAATCTGCGCCAAATTTGAAGCGGCGGCGGTTGCGGTTTCAATCCCTAAAAGGGGTTCAGGCATTTTCGAACGAATGTGACGTGGAACTTGACTTGGCGACGCCCTTCAGTTTCAATCCCTAAAAGGGGTTCAGGCATTTTCGAACATGGGCGAATATCGGATCGATCGAATGGCGATCGATCAGTTTCAATCCCTAAAAGGGGTTCAGGCATTTTCGAACGGGGCGAATACCTAAAAAACACAATCCTGTCTCGTTCAGTTTCAATCCCTAAAAGGGGTTCAGGCATTTTCGAACTCTACATCCGTAGAAATACGGAGGAAGGCGAACATCATGTTTCAATCCCTAAAAGGGGTTCAGGCATTTTCGAACCGTCTAATTGCTCGATGACCATGTTCTCTTCGTGTTCAGGGGTTTCAATCCCTAAAAGGGGTTCAGGCATTTTCGAACTCTCTACGTCCATCATCTTGGGCTAGTGCTGGCGGGTTTCAATCCCTAAAAGGGGTTCAGGCATTTTCGAACGGCCGAAAGAGAGGCAAAGGAGGCCGAGATCGAGGGTTTCAATCCCTAAAAGGGGTTCAGGCATTTTCGAACCGTAACGAATATCGCCGCCTGCGATGGCTACGAATTGTTTCAATCCCTAAAAGGGGTTCAGGCATTTTCGAACGAGAAACTTTACCAGCGACGGCAGCTAACCCAAGCGGAATTGGTTTCAATCCCTAAAAGGGGTTCAGGCATTTTCGAACGGGAATACTCGCCATCGGTGCCCTGAATGCGGGAGAACGTGGTTTCAATCCCTAAAAGGGGTTCAGGCATTTTCGAACCTACTTCAGGGTTATTAGCAAGCCACCGCCAGAAAGGTTTCAATCCCTAAAAGGGGTTCAGGCATTTTCGAACACACCAACGATCGCCGGATGAATGCCCAACGAAAAGGTTTCAATCCCTAAAAGGGGTTCAGGCATTTTCGAACTTCAATGCCAAATGAACCTTGGAAAGTATGTCGATGTTTCAATCCCTAAAAGGGGTTCAGGCATTTTCGAACGGCGGGCATCTGAAAGTATTGCTATATGCAGTTTTCAAGGTACAGAATCGCCGATCGCCCCCATTATAGCCAGAAAACCCATAAATTTCATCACACTCATCACACCTTATCCCCCCCAAACCCGCATACCAAGCCATCTTTCCCCCCCGCGCCGATCGCCCACAACCCAAAAATCCACCAAACTCCACCCCCATCAGCCTTCCCAGCATTTTCCACCCTCTCCCCTAAAAAACACCCACCCACCCGCGCCGCTCACGCAAAAAACACCGTATCATCCCGCACCGCCTCACCCCCAATCCGCTCCACCTTCCCCTGACAACAAGCACACAGAAAATAAAACCGCACACTATCCACCTCCGGCTTAATCATCTTCGCCAGCCGCGATCGCAACTTAGCATACTCCGTCTCCGACAAATCCACACACTCAAACACACTAAACTGCATCCACTGACCATAGGACTTCAGCACCTTATGAATCTTCGTCCGGCGCTTATCCTCCGGAATATCATAGGAAATCACCACAAACATCACTTCAACACCAACGGCGGATACAACTCAATCTCACCCATCAAAAACTTCGCCAACAACCGTCCTTGAATCTCAAACGCCTCCTGATACGAACACTTCCGCCCCATCACCGGATGCTTAAACGCCGACTGCTTCTTCTGCTCATACGATCGCAAAAACGTCCGTCGCCCCTCATCCGTCAAACTCACTGCCCCACTCACCGGCTCCCGAATAAAATCATCCGGCACCAACACCCGCCGATTCATCGCCGCCAACACCATCGCATCCACCACCAAAGGCCGAAACTCCTCCATCAAATCCAACGCCAACGAAGGTCGCCCATAGCGCTCCGTATGCAAATAGCCCAAATAGGGATCAAACCCCACAATATTCACCGCACTCTGCACATCATGCAACAGCAACGAATAGCCAAAACTCAACAACGCATTCACCGGATCAAGCGGTGGCCGCCGATTCCGCACCTTAAACGTAAACCCATCCGCCCGAATCAACTGCCCAAACACCCCAAAATACGCCGCACTCCCCGCCCCCTCCAACCCCCGCAAAGAATCAATCGACTCCGTGCGATCGATCGGCTTAATCACCTGCTCCAACTTCCCGATCGCCCCCGAAAAATCCGCCCGCGAACCCTCCCGCTGCGCCCGCAACAACGCATTGCGATAATTCTTTAACTTCCCCCGCACAAAGCCCCGCACCACATGCACCGCCCGCTCCGGCTCCTGCCGTGCCGCATTCCACTGCGCCGATCGCACAAAAATATTCTTCGTCAACGGCGGCTCCAAACTCCCCAAATACCGCCCCGTCCCCGTCAAAAACGTCAACGGAATCTTCCGCTCCAACAACTCCATCAACGCCGCAGGCGAAACCGTCGCCCGACCCATCACCACAATCCCATCCAACTTAATCAACGGCACATCCTGCAAAACCTGCTTCTGATGCGACACCTTAATCCGCTCATCCACCTTCCCAATAAACGAATCATCCTGCATCACATATAGCGTCCCCATCACTATTCTCCTATCTATTCAACAAACCACTCACCCACTCTACTCCTCCCGATATCGCCGCACCCGCTCCGCCGCCCTCGGCAAACACCGTTCATACAAACTACAACCCTTACAGCGTGGCCCATACTCCGGCCTCGGCATCTTCCCCGTTTCTAACAATTCCCGCACCCGATCGATCGTTGCGACCGTCTCCCGCCGCAACGTCTCCGAAAGCTCAACCAACACCCGCTGATGGGACTGCGCATAATACACATAGCCCTGCGCCACCCCCTTTCCCGTCATCTCCTCCAAACACAACGCCTGCGCACACACCTGCAACGCATCATTCTCAAACTCCCCCTTTGCGCTGCGCTTATACTCCACCGGATAAATCTGACCACCAGCCTCCTCAATCAAATCCGACTTACCAATTAACCCATAGCGCTCCGATCGCAACCAAATCGCCCGCACCTGGTACGTCTCCTCCCGATTCCCCTCCCCCAGCGTATGCACCCGATCGTGCAAACTCGTCCCCTCGATCGTGTA
This sequence comes from Alkalinema pantanalense CENA528, assembly GCF_050753345.1. NCBI lineage: Bacteria > Bacillati > Cyanobacteriota > Cyanophyceae > Leptolyngbyales > Leptolyngbyaceae > Alkalinema > Alkalinema pantanalense. The sequence goes on from NZ_JBLZFX010000120.1 coordinate 5,724, forward strand.
CTGATTTTCCTCAAACTCCCCCGCACAAAACATCCGCCAACAGCGATGGGCACAGTAACTATATTGATTCAAAGCCGCGATCGGAATATAATCAGCTTCGGTCATACACCCTCCGCACCATCCCCATTCCCATCGGCGTTTTCCGTCCCACTCCCGCAAACATTGCAAAATCCATTAATGTATTAAACTGCTTGACCATTGCAGTATCCACTTTCCCAAATAGCTTAAAACTCATCTCTCCAACACAACCCAAAAACTGACTCCGCGAATCCGGCGCGATCGCCGTTTGAATATTCACAAAACTCGGCGCAATATTTTGAATGACCGTATCTGGAATCTCAATCCCACTGTACTGATTCCACTTACGCCGCAGACTATTAAACACCCGATCGACATCCGGAATCGGATTATCCACCGCCCCCTGCCGAAAACTCGTCGGTGTATAAAACGTTAAATCCGCAACCCGTCGATCGCTAGAAGCCTGCTCATAAAGCTGGCTATAACTCGCAAAATTCGCCCAAGGCTGCGTTGACTGCGGTGTCCCCAACACACTCGTAATCAGCAAATCCGCCGAACCCAAATGCCAAGCCCTCTGCGGATTCAAATTCAACCATAACTTTGTCAAATGCCCAAACAACAAATCATCCAGCAACGTAATCCGCCACCAGCAAGGAGACTCCGCCCGAATCGGTCGATCGTACTGCCAGCGAATGCGTTGATTCCCAACCTGCAAAGGACTCAGCGTAAATGCCTTCTCCGTCTTCTGCTCATGTAAGCGATCGGCCAAGGGCTTATCTACAGAACTAACAATCTCCAAAAACAACGCATGGAAATGCCGCCCCGTTAAAAAATCAGGATAAATCGGCGACTGAGGCACTAAATTCAGGACTAGACTATGCGGCATAATAAACCATCAAAACAATATATGGCTTCAATTACGATCTGAAAATAGCTCATAAACAAACAATGCCAGAAACCATGAATACCTCACCAGTCCTGGCAATTGAGTTCTTATTGACAGACTAAGATACTCTCTCAGCCTCCCCCAAAGCGATATTGCATATTTGCGGGTAACGTGAATTTATCTTTACCCACTTCCACACGATAGTGAGCACCATTGAGAATTCGCACATTGCGAATCAAGCTCACAGGCGGCATATTCAGCGTGTCATAACTCACCACTTGATGGGTAAACATAACATCCAAAGGATTCAGCGGGTGTTCACAAACGAAATCCCCCGTGTAATTGGTAAACTCCAGGGGTTCACTTAAACTCACCGCCGCTTTGCTCATCCATTTCCCCAAACGAATCCATTTGGGAAATTGAATCGTTTTACTAGTGATGACAAAACATTCAAACTGACTCTCAGCCGCAATTTCCTTAGTTCGTCCAAAGCTTGGGATATTCTTCTGGGTTTTCTCCATTTCGACGTGGTAGTTATTATTCGCATACTTCCACGTATGGAGAACGGCGGCATGGTTCACTGCCCTGGCTGGCGTTACATAGATCCCCTGCTGATTCAGCGGCGTGAGGTGGACTTCATACTTCGGCACCTGCTCTGGACAGAAGTAACGGTAGCCATGCTCCTCTGAGACACGGGTGGAATAGCGATCGCTATCTACCAACCCCAACGCATAGCACAACGCATAGTTATGCAAAACTGGCTCCGTCTCATACAGCCGCCCAATCTCGCGGGTTGCGTAGTAGAGGCTATCATGCAATTCGATCGTGCAGCGATAGATGTAAGTCATCGGAATTACTCCGCTGTTGCACTAGCTTTTTTGCCACCTTTCTTAGTCTTTTCAGCGGTGGATTTGGAGATGTGCTTCTGTGCGTAAGTTGTAGACTCAATATTTGCTTCTACTAAGAGCTGTTTTAGCTTAGCTTCATCCCCAGTGATTTGTTTGACTTCATCAAGTAATGGAATGAATGCTTGTCCAATCAGAGAAGTGAAAGGAATACACTCCTGTTTCATCAGCATTGAGATTGCATCCTCAGCAGCTTGTCTCACATGATCTTCATTCAGCGGGTCAGGAGGATTGATCTGAGTCGGACTGGCTTCTTTCATCAGATCATAAATTGTTTGTGTCCAGCGGAGATTGCTGACAATTTCACCATCAGCAAAGATGACACCAATCAATTCATTACGAACCCGACCAGTCCGCGTGGTTTGTGCCCCATAATGGCGTGTCCGTAGAATATTATTCATCACATACAAGAAACCAGCTTCTGTTGGATCTTTCAGCGTCACAATACTGGGGAAAAAAGTCTGAGGCAGAATGTGATCTTGGCTGTTGATACGACTTGTCACTTCTCCATTGCGACTCATTGTTCCATTTTCAAAGGGAGCATTCAGAGTGAAATTTAGGTGAGAGTCATCAAATGGAGTAATGGAATACGCTGTATCCACAACTACTTTAGACTTTTCAGAACCGGAATCACCGATCGCAAAACCATACAAGATACAATCAGGCGTCGTCTTACTAAAATCAACGTTATAGTCGCACTTTTCCCAGTCACCAATTTTATAGTTCCGCAAAAGCTCTCGTCCAGTAAGACGTTCAGGCGTCGATTGTTTCCGTTTAAACATGGCAAGACGGCTGATGGCTTCTGCATTTCTGACGCCAGCTCTGACTCGTGCCTTATTCAATTCACCATCAGTTTGGAACAGGGGATAGGATTCCGTCACACGAATCGTAATGAAGTGGGCATATTTCCCCATTGGCTTGGCAGGGATCTCAGCGTGAAAGTGCTTAGCATCAACAGTTTTCAGAAATGGCATGATTGTTTCCTTAATTGAGTTGGATTAGTTATCGAATGAACCTAGGCAGCCTCGTCCTCTAACTCAGGCAGATCTTCTGGCTCTGAAGCTGGAACAGATTTGCTGGCTGCGTCCTCTTCCAAGCGATACAGGTAATCGCAAGTGTCACGAATCAAATTGAGTTGTGTGCCAGCTAACCGCGCCCGATCGCTCTTGAAGGTGCCTTCAAATACTTCTGTCACAAAGAACTGTGCAAACTCATAAATTGCTTTCCGCTCCTCCTCAGAAGTCAATGCTCGTTTCCATTTACCATCAACGAAGATCAATGTGGGTTTACCCTCAGCCGTGCCACGACTCACATTGGTCATTAATTTAGCAATTCGGGCAGCGACTACATCGATCAAGGATTGAGTCTCAGATGCTAGCGCCTTATCAATTTTGAGAATAACATCAGCAGCTTCATCGATCGGTTTGAGTACGGCATTGGGTTTAGCATACCGACTTTTAGCCCGATAGAAACGTCGGTAGAGTTGGGTAAGCTGGCGAAGTTGATTCATGTCCTTTCCCTCTGGGTCAAAGCAGTAATAGAAGTCTTGGTAGAGTTTGATTTTCTCAACGGGTGCGGTATCCCAGTCAAGTTTGCGTACTAGCTTGGATAGGTAATGAAAGATATAGAGTGGGCTAGTTTCTATATCTCTTGCTAATGCCGTTAACTTTCCCCAATCAGGATCGCCATCCTTTTTACGATTGACCTCTAGATGAATACAGTAGGCAGCACTGAGCGCATTCAACGGGGAAAATCGATTTGGCTGTCGAGGTAGAATCGCATCTAGTCGGTAGTTATCCCGCTTAACTAGGGTAGAAATGGCTTGATGCTCACCATCTAATACGGTTGTCTGTTCAAAATCTGCACCACTGATATACGGTGGTACAGGAGACTCTGAAGCAACGACCTTGACATCTAGAACAAGCGGCAATGCGAATGCTAACCAAGATGGCATTACCCAAGATTCAGTATCGGTAGCATCCCGCCCTGGAGGCAGTGCCATAAAGAAAAATGTGAGCGGCTCATTGGGATAGTTGAGCTTAAAAGTTTGATCTTTATCTGATTCTTCCTGTAGAAGCAGAGAGTCAACCGACTGATAGTTTTCAATTGTAAATTGAGCAGGCTTTTTGTCTGGAACAAGATGCTTGCGAATATCAGCATCAAATTTTGTCCTGCGAATCCACGCATAAGCCTTTTGCAGAAATTTATTAGTTTCTGGTGTAAAGAAATAGGCAGGATAAATATAGAGATAGCGATATTTACGCCCCTCAAAATCTCCTCCCGTAGCGTTGGTTTGATTCATCAAGATTTGCCGTAGCATCATCTCGATCGACCAAATTGCACAAATCTGGCGCTTCGCTGCTTGGGCATTGAACAAAATCTGTCTATTACTGTATACCTGAGGGGTAAACAGTGTTGCGGACTCCATTTGCTCACTTACAGTGTAGGAAGAGCTAGACATCGCACAAACATTCTCTCGACCTCTGCCTGTAACTTTTGCTGCCTTATAGCGATCGAGTTCAGTGAGAAATGGCGTGCTAGTAGGTGTAGCAACTGCACCTGTTGGCAAAATAACTACACGCTGCACATAGGTTCGCAAGTCATCCCAACCATCCGGCAGAACAAATTCCTGCACGATCGGTTCAATCAGCGTAGCTGCATAGGTGACCATCTCGTCCATCACCGCTTGAATCTGGGCATCATCCAGATGCATATTTTGCTGGATATAACGAGATGCGAGATAGTACCACTCAAGGGGAACTCCACCCGTTTTCTTGAGTGCTTGAATTGCTCTCACCGCAGCCATTTCAGATCCCAGACCTAAATGCTCTGCTATCTTTTGCGTGAGATCTAGTTCAGGCAAAACTTTGCGTTCTGACTTCGGTAACTGCTTCTGCCAGTTAGTGAACCGATCACACCAAGTTCGCCAAATCCCACGACAGAGAACATCACCAAATTCCCCTAATCGATCAATCCGATAATCATCCCTGAAACTCAAATTGATATTAGATGGCAGTTCTCCTTCGGCTTGAAAGCTTAACAGACTATCACTTCGTTTAGCCGCAATCGAAGGTTTTGTAGCAGGAATAATTCGACAGGCTGCTTGTTTAGCGATCGCCATAATCTCCGATGCATTGCAGAACAACCAGTAATAATCAGCAAATTTAAATCCCTTCCCGCCACGTGCAAAACCCGTCTGTCGTTGCTTAAGTTGTCCACCGCAAAGTGACTTAATTTTATGGATTACTTGTTCAGGAATCGTATTTACTGAAATCTCTGGAGCCTTCTCTGTCGCAAGGTAGACAACACCGTCAGGTAAGTATAAAATAGGCTGATAAAACTCCTGTGGATGAAGATCCATTAAGGCATTGTTGATAACATTAGTAAGCACACCACGATTGTCAGAAAGCGCATGATAACTAAATCTTAATTGCCTCGCACTGAGATCTCGCAGCAAGTCAGTAAAATTATTCGCTGTAATATTGCCTGGGTGCTTAATTACAGATGCAAACAGGTCAGATAAGCGAACCAAGCGAATGAGAATTTGTTGGATTCGTTCATCAAGCTGGCATTGATCTAACCCTCGCGTTTTCATACCTAAATCGGCATCCCATTTCTCACCAGCATTGTTGCTAATCCAGAGAATGTCATCAATGTAGGAACGCCAGGTAGAGCCGATCAGTTGATCTAATCCTAGATCTTGCATTTTCTGAGAGATATAATCCCGTCCAAGGTTAGGTGCCTCAGATTTGTGCGGTGGTTCTTTGCGCCAGTCTCGCCCCGAAAATTGACCTGATGGGTCATTTGCAGTTAACCAATTGGGATAATCAGGAAATTTATCAAAATCATGCAAGATGTAAGCCGCCATGTAGATCGACGCTTCTAGCTCCTCACATAGCCGTTTGACAGGATTAGTCTCTAGTGTCTGCTGAAGTTTGCGGAAAATACGATAGGTTGGAAATAATCCATTGAGCAAGTGCGACGTGAAGGATTGATCTTCCTTACTCCGTTCTACATTCTTACCTTCAGCTCGGCGATCTTCAGTAAACTGTCCACCTTTTGCGGTTGTACCAACCAATTGACGCATCAAATTTGGCAAGACATACTCAGCAAATCGTTGCAGCAAAGCATCTTTTTGGTTGTCCTCAGCTTCTTGAATCGCCTGCTTAAATAGCTTGATTGTGAGAAGTTCGGGTTGTGTAGTTTGTTCTACCTCATCACTTACATCTAGATCAAGATTAAAAAGTGGCAAATCATCATAATTACTCATTTTCCTAATCCTCCGGAACGATTGGTTGATACTCTTGGATAGAATTATTGCGGATGACCCAGAGTTTACCTGTGATGCTGGCCACTTCTAGCCCTTGGAGCAATGTATTAATGGCCGCATACCAATCAGCTAGTTGCATCTGAGCAGGTAGCCGGATCACAGCAATGCCTGAGTAATTCATTGGGTTGTAGCGCCCTCGATTTGTGAAGTCACGATCGGCGGTAACTAAACAGCGTCCTTCCTGACGGCAAATTTCAATTAATTCAGTATCGGGTGCAGAAATCAAATTTTGTTCTGGCACCGTTGCCACGTCATACCCTGCTGATCGAAACCGGGACAAGATTCGTAGATCCACATTTTCATCAAGTTTGAATTTCATGCCACTGTTTCCTTAGGTCGATCGAGAGGAATTTCTGCCCAACCCCCCCGAGCCATCTCAGCTCCATAGGCAATACAGGCTAGAATATCCTCGCGTTCTATACTGGGGTAGGCTTCTAGCAGACCTTCAATGGTTTCACCGCCTGCCAAATAATCCAAAATCAGTGCCACCCAAATCCGATGCCCTTTAATACAAGGCTTACCAAAACAAATATTGGGATCGATCGAAATTCGAGATAACAAGTTTTCAGTAGTCATCGATTTAACATCCTTGCTTAGAGGATTAACTATTTACCTGAATTGTAAACGCTCTTGGAAATGACTGTTTCCTAGCAAATCCATCCAAGATCCTCCCTGGGCTTCCAGTGCCAAATTAACGTCTCTAGCATCAAGGCTGACTTGCCAAAGGCGATCGTATAGGGTGGTGCTCGGTCATCTAGGCGATCGCTTAGCCCATAAGCCTGAAATTGCATCGGTAGCCCCAGCTTTGCCCGTAGCTCTTCACGGCTGCGATCGCTGATGTAACAAACAATTCCTCGCCGCCGCAGAGCTTGGCTAATGGAATTAGCACCTGTGGTGACTTCCAAGCCCTTGAGAATTTGGACTTTTCCCATCCGAGCCAACTCGCCCACATCGCCAGCATAGTAAAAATGCCAGTTTTCACGAACATCGCGATAATCCAGCAAACGTAGATAGCACAATACCTCTTCAAAGCGGCGCTGGGGTAGCCCTGCCTGTCGAGCTTGATGCTTAAACTCTTCTGCGTCCATCACTTCAAACCGAAAATTACTGAGTAGTCCAGGTAGGTTGTAGGTCTTGAACTTATCGCGTTCCGGTTCATCTGGATTGGTTCCATCGTAGATTGCACAATCTAATTGGCTACTCCCCCGAAAACTCCGAGCCTCATCGATAATTTTGTTCTGTTTCACTTCTAGGCACCGCAACACATTGGCATATTGATGTTTGAGACTAACCCTAAACGCTTTCTCCACATCCTGACCAAACCCATCCACCGCATCAGGATACTTTTCCTTCAGTTTCCGAATTTCCATGTGTATACAAGCTGACTGCACTGCGCCCCAACGTTTTGGATAGTCCTCAAACTGATTGACAAACGACCAAGATTCTCGAACCGAGTTGGTAAAAGAAACACGATCGTACTCTTCTCGATCATTGAATCGCGCAGACCGGCCTTCGACCTCTTGAAATAACCTAGCTACTAAATAGTTTGGAATCAGAGCGTAGGCTTGATAGGTAGTAAAACCTTGATGCCGCCCTAATCGCCCAAAACGTTGAATGAAGTTACCCGCATCTGCTGCTTCAAATATTAGAAAATTGATTTGAAAGTCTACACCCACATCGATCGTCGATGTACCAATTAGTAAATCAGCATCAGAGATTGATCTTGCCCGTTCACTTTCTCCTGTCAGGCTGGTATTCGGCAAAACAGTTAAATCCTGTTGAGCAAAGATAGGCTTCAGTATTCCAAGTAGTTTGTAAACAGATGCAATCGAATTTAAGATAATCGCTCCTTTGCTGCCAGGATAGTCCAAGAAAAATTGAAGGATGATTGTCTCAGCGTTTTCAATTATCCAGTCGTATCCCGATCGAGCATGAGGTTGCAAATCATCAGGAAACGTCAAGGTAATCGGTTGACTAATCTGACGCCAGTTAGGTTCATTATTTAGTGCAAATCGATAGGCACCGGCTTTAACTGGATCGATTTCGTGATAGCGCAGCCCCGATCGTTCTAGAAAACCTTTTAATAAGTCGCTTGGTGTTGCGGAAAGAAACAGAAATTTGCGGGGCGTTGCCGTATGCTTAATCAGTAACATCGCATTCAGAATACTAGCAATCTGAGGTGATGAAAAAATATGAAATTCATCAAAGATGAAAAGTTTGTAAGCTTCATCTAATTTACGAAATAGCTTATCTGGATTATCACCTTGACTGGCTTTTTTCCCACGCTGTATGTATCGAAAATCATGAATGTAATGAAAAATATCAGGGTTAGTTAATAAGATTTCTGAATTATCTACTCGATCGATAATACCCTGTTGCTTTGATGGCAACTGATTTGTCTCAATAAAATCAGCCAATGTTGTCCCAGTCAAGCGATAAACCTGTGGATCATATTTGGGCTTAAATTGAGCCTTATACTCTTGTACCTGTCGTTCCTGATCACGCGCTAATTCATTGGTTGGATACATTGCTAGAGTACTAAATAGCTTGACTATCATAGATCTCAGATAAGCAGCTAAACTCTTTCCATCACCCGTCATCGCCGTATTGAAAATGACATCAATATCAGGTCTCTCAAGGAGGCGAAAGGTCTCCGCTTGGTGCCAAGAGAGTTGCCAGCCTAGAGGCAATGTCATCCCTTCAGGTGTCTCGACGGTCTTTGAGTAGACTGGCTTGAGATAAATGGTGAAACTAGCCATAGCAGTATCCAAGTTAAAGGAGCTTACTGGACAGACATCGAATGGCTACTTTTCTGAACAGAAGATACCATCCGATATTCAAATTGATTCCCTTGCCGTCGTTTCTCGAACTGGTAGCCCTGCTTCTCCGCCACATGCTTCGTCGCCGAAAAGCGATGCCCCACCCGCTGCACCAGATCCTCCGTCGAATGCCACTCCCCGTCCTGCATCACTGTAACGAGCAAATCCAGCTTAGTCATAAATCTCTCCAGAAAATTTTATATAGACTGACAAATCTTGAATTTGCACCCTAATTTTTAACATTTCCAGTAGAATCTAACTACACAAGTTGAATATTACATATCTTTCCGAAAAGTGCAAGTATAAATTTAAAAATGCCCCGCAAAAAAGACACCATTACCCTTTCCGTTCCCCCAGGAACCAAAGAACAACTCGAAGCGATCGCCGATCGCCTAGGCATCTACTGGGGAAGCAGCCCCAGCGCCTCAGGACTCGTCACCAAGATTGCCCAGCAAGAACTTGACGTTAATGTTCCCTTTACTCTATCCCCAGAACAAATAGCTGCCCTCCGCCAAGCCGTCAAAGATTTAGTCGATTCAGGTCACGCAGAAGAGGCAAAAAGTGTAATTACACTTTTGCTTAACTATGGCAATCTTGAGGCTCCCCTTCGCCAAGAGCTACTGCGGCAAATCAGCCAACCCGTAGAAAACTGGCGGATGAGAATCGATCAATACATTACCGATCGACAACCCTTTTACGTTCTCTACGGGAACTCGCAAGATGATCAGCTAGAATTCTCTGCCCACTATGCCCAAATCACCTTCTACGAAAAACGCCACTATCTGCAAATTTGGTGCGACGAAACCGATGACAGTACAGATATTCCAGAACTCCACCATAACCGCTGCCTAAGACTCGATCGCATTCAAGCCCTGCACCCCTTCAGCGGCGAATGGCGCAATTCCCTAGACAGCATTAGCGCCACCTTCCAACTCACCGGATGGCTGCGCAAAGCCTACGAACCCAAGCCCGATGATATAGATGACCAGATGACAGAACAATCTCGCTGGATTACCCGTAAGATCGCTAACCCCTTCTGGTTCTTTCGGGAAATCCTGCGCTATGGCGAAGAGGCTGAGATTATCGCACCGGATATGATCCGCCAACAGTTTGCCGCCAAAGTCCGATCGCTCGCCGATCGCTATCAACCAGACTAGTGGACTGTCAGTTTTCAATTTGTGGATAGAGGCGCTTCAGTCGAATCCGAGCATCGGCAGTAGTAAACTGCCAATCTACTGCCTTTTGCAATTGATTACGTTCAGTGTACCAAGCC
>NZ_JBLZFX010000121.1:0-15200 GCF_050753345.1 Alkalinema pantanalense CENA528
AGATTCAGCATGAGAAGGCTCTGGGCTACTGCTTCACATTATCCATTATTTCCCAACACGTCTATTACAAAACCTTCAAATCAAGACTTTGTTGAGAAACTCCTACCCTCCTACCCTCCTACTCTCCTACCCATAAGTTCGTCAGCTTTTTCCCAGACTATCTGCTGATTGTAGAACGCTTCGGGGCTGAAATCTGCGATCGCTACCCGCAAAATGATAAATTTGTTCTACTCACTCTGGTTTTTATGATATATTTGTTCTATCAGTAAACTTCTGTGTTATAAGAGGTGGGTGAGAACCTTGGCTAAAGAATCGCTAGACTGGGATATGCCATTGGCAGAAGCGCCAAGCTCCAAAAATCCTACACGTTCAAAGGATAGTTCACGAATGCCGCCCAAAGCATCCTCCTCGGATAACGCCGCCGATAAGGCAAATGCTGATAAGCAAAAAGCCCTGAATTTAGTCCTCGGGCAAATTGAACGCAACTTTGGTAAGGGCAGCATCATGCGCCTCGGTGATGCCACCCGCATGAAAGTGGAAACCATCCCCAGTGGAGCGCTGACGCTGGATCTGGCGCTGGGGGGCGGAATGCCGAAGGGTCGGGTCATTGAAATTTACGGCCCAGAAAGTTCCGGTAAGACAACGGTGGCGCTCCATGCCGTTGCGGAAGTGCAGAAGCAAGGGGGCATCGCAGCCTTCGTGGATGCAGAGCACGCCCTTGATCCGACCTATGCCGCCAATCTGGGTGTAGACATTGACAACCTCCTCGTATCCCAGCCCGATACTGGGGAAGCGGCCTTAGAAATTGTCGATCAACTGGTGCGATCGGCGGCGGTGGATATTGTCGTTATCGACTCGGTGGCGGCGCTGGTACCCCGTGCGGAAATTGAAGGGGAAATGGGCGACTCCCACGTGGGTCTGCAAGCGCGGTTGATGAGCCAAGCCCTCCGGAAAATTACGGGAAACATTGGTAAGTCCGGTTGTACCGTCGTCTTCCTAAACCAATTGCGCCAGAAGATCGGGGTCACCTACGGTAGCCCAGAAACGACAACAGGTGGTCAGGCGCTGAAATATTACGCTTCGGTTCGCTTAGACATTCGCCGGATTCAAACCCTGAAGAAGGGCAACGAAGAATTTGGGATTCGGGCAAAAGTGAAGGTTGCTAAGAATAAAGTCGCGCCGCCCTTCCGGATTGCGGAGTTTGATGTGATTTTCGGGAAGGGAATTTCGACGCTGGGCTGCTTAGTGGATCTAGCCGAAGAAACCAATGTCATTTCTCGCAAGGGTGCTTGGTACAGCTACAACGGCGACAACATCAGCCAAGGTCGTGACAACGCCATTAAATATCTTGAAGACAAGCCTGAACTCTCCCAGGAAATTGAAAAACTGGTGCGGGAAAAACTAGAGATGGGGGCGCAGGTGTCGGCAAATACGGTGGGTCATAGTGAGCCGGAGGATGAAGAGGAAGACGAGTTTGATCCGGAGGCTGACCAGTAGGCAATTGCTCGTTTAGGTGCAAGCGCTGGTTTGGACGAATGTTTCCGCTAGATAGGGTAAAAGGGTTCACAATCGTGAACCCTTTTTTATATCTGGTCTCATAGGTTGTCGAGTGTAGCGTGTGCGAAAGGAGTCTGGTCTAGAATTCAACTAAAATCACCAAATCAGGGGTTCTCAACTAATACTCCAGCACAAAGGTCTGATAGTCCGATCGATTCAGTACAGGTAACCGGATAGCAGGCTTAGATTCTGCACGGATCGAATCATGATGGGTAACGACAGTGGCCGGTAATGCGGATTGCTCTAGTTCAACTGCCTTTTGGGTCAGTTGTTCCAGTCGCTGTTCAATCTGGAGACGGCGCTGTTCGATCGTGGCCAGTTCGTTTTCGAGGCGGCTTTTTTCGATCGCCATTTTGTACAGATCCAGGTATTGACTAGCCTCGGTTTTGGGACGGGGCATGGTGCTGATTTTGGGATGGATGGCATGGGGGGGACGTCGCATGCAAGTATTCTCCTAAAAGGTCTGTTTTAGAATTCCCTCTACAGAGTGATTTATCACATTTTGAAAAAATAAATTTCTAAAATGGTGCCAGAAAGATTGCAAATCAGTCGTCATTCAATCAGTGAACTAGGATATGGCCAGAACAAGATCACAGATAGCTTTGTTCTACTCACCTAAACGGGGTAGACGACTTTTTGGGAATGGGTTGAAGGTTGGTCAGTTAACCGTGGGGCAGGGGTGCAAGGTTGGCGTTATTTGCCTCCTGGGTGGATTGTTCAGCAGTATGGGCGTAGATGCCGCGATCGCGGCTTCCCGGCAACCGCAACTTCCGAACGCGGCCCAAGCGAAAGCGATTTGTGCCGCGAGTCCCTTGTTGCTGGAAGTGAGTCCTTTGGCAGCGGATGCTTGGCCGGGATACGCCCAGTCAGCACGATTATTTGATTTGCCAAAAACGCCTGCCGCCTTCTATGAAATTGCCCAGGAATCTTCCAACTCAGAAATTCGGCTAGCTGCGATCAGCCGTGCGATCGAATTGGCTCCGAATTATGGGGATGCGTACCAACAGCGGGGCTGGCTGAAACAGCGCGATTTTAGGGATTTTGCTAGCGCGATCGCGGACTACCGCCGGGTGTTGGAATTGGAGCCGGAGCATGAGGAAGTCCAGGTACGGCTGGTACAGAGTTTGGAAGGAATGGGCAATTGGCAAGGCGCGATCGCTGAGTACGATCGCTTAGTGGCTGAACATCCCCGTGGCTTTGAGTACTTGCTACATCGTGCCTATGCTTACCAGCAGCTCCAAAACTGGCAAAGCGCGATTCAGAACTACACCCAAGCGATTAAATTGGTGGCGGCAAAACAAAGCAATGACAAAAATTGGGCATTTTTGCTAGGTCGGGTCAGTGCGGATCTCCATGAGCTTTATATGGATCGGGGGAATTTGTACGCCTTAGCAAATCAGCGATCGCAGGCTTTAGCGGACTACGATCGGGCGCTTAACAGTACCTCTTCACGCTTCGAAAAGTCTGATATTTATAAGCAGCGCTGTAAGTTGCACGTTGCGTTAGGAGATTTGTCCCAGGCCAAGGCTGACGCTCGACAAGCGGAGCTGAATCTGACCCAAGGCAGGCCGTTACTGCAAGTCTTTCCAGCCTCTCCTCCTCTACCCAAGGCGGGCATCCAAGCCGAAATTCCTACGCTGAAACTAGCAGAAACAGCTCCCGAATTAATTCGAGCGGGTTTGGATTTATTGGTACGCGATCAAGAGAGTGATTTCTTGGAGGCGGCGGTTACCAAGGATCCTAACTATGCGCCTGCCTACTTTCACCGGGGTAGCCAGCGGCTCAAAGCGGGACGAGTGGATGGAGCGATCGCGGATTTTGATAAAGCCCTTCAACTCAACCCTAAGTTTTCCTTGGTTTACCAAGCGCGCGGATCGGCCTATTTGGAGCAGGAACAGTTCGATCGGGCGATCGCGGATTTTACCCAAGCCTTGGCAATTGATCCGAATTTTTCCCTGGCGTTAATCGGTCGTGCTAAAGCCTATCAGCAAACGAAACAAACAACAGCAGCAATGGAAGATTTAAATCGCGCGATCGCGGCAGATCCGGCGTCGGAGCTTGCGTTGACCGATCGGGCAGTTCTGCGAAAAACCACGGGTGATTTGGTCGGTTCGCTAACGGATAACCGGCGGGTGAAGCAGTTACAACAACGCTGGCTGAATCTAGCAAATGTTTGGTCTTTGCCTGCCCGACTACCGGAGCGGAAAAGGTAATACCGCGATCGAGGATGCCATCAATCAACAAGCTGCTGAGTTGGAAATCATACGGTAACAGGGGCCCCAGTCGGAAAATGGCTGCAAGTTAGATTTTTCAGTAACAAAAAACTACATTTCTTACATTCAGGAAATCAGCAGGCTACAACTGAATTTATCTTCCATAATCACCAATTTCTGGTTCGTTGCTCCTGTCTTCTTATTAACTCCTGTGGGACTTTTCCCTATGAACGCGACCTCTCGCATCATTTTCCTGGTCAAGGGTTGGCAGCTTGGATGGATAATCCCGATCGTGTTTGGGATGGGTTTGTTGACTGGGGGATGTACAATCCTTGAGTCAGAGCAATCTCCGCCAGATCCCAAGCCCCAAGCAACGGCCTTGGCAGCACAACCACAAAAGACGAAAACACCCGCTAAAGTATCGGCTAAAATACCGGCTACAACGCTCCCCCTCAGCCCTGCACAGACGAAGGCAATTGCATTCAACAATCAAGGCGTAGGTAAAATCGCGAAATTTAATTATAAAGGTGCAATTCAAGACTTGAATCAAGCCATTAAATGGAATAGCAAATTTTCAGAAGCCTACCTGAATCGCGGGATTGCTTACTCGAGTCTTGGCAATTCCACCGCAGCACTCAAAGACTTTAACTTAGCCATTAAGTTGAACGGCTCTCTGGCACTGGCGTATATGAATCGGGCCGACGAATATGTCAATTTGGGTCAAAAAACAAAGGCGATCGGGGATCTGCGGAAAGCCTCGACGCTCTTAACTCAACAGGGTGATTCCGCCAATGCCGAAGTCGCTAGAACCAGTCTCCAGTCGCTAGAGAATCCTACTCTATCTCCGTCCCCAGCTTCCTCCGTTAGCGCTGCCCCTAGCGCTGCCACGGCAACGGCTCCCCAGTCGGCTGAAATGGCATTGGCCCAACATCTCAATACCATTAATGCCAAGATGTATGGAACCTATTGGTGTTCGGTGTGTAATTGGCAGAAAGAACTGTTTCGCGAAGCTCGGTATCAATTTAATTACATTGAATGTGACCCCAGAGGGACAACGCCCCAATCCGATCGTTGTGATGCGGCGGAAATTGAAGCCTATCCCACTTGGGAAATTAATGGGGAGTACCGCAGAGGCGGCATTTCCCTAGAAGAGTTGGCTGATTTATCTGGCTATCAAGGCCCGCGAAATTTTAATGAATAAGGTTGTTCACTGAATTGCCCTTCTTGATTGACAATTTAACATGGCCAAAAAGTTCCTGATAGTCTTGGCGTTGGGGTTGGGAAGTGTGCTCTCAGCCGTCATGGTGCACTGGCTCAGCCAAAGTCCCTTAGCCCGACAGTTTGATGGTTGGGTGAATTATGTAGCAATGCAATATCACCTCTGGTTCCGCAAGCAGCAAACCAGTGGGTTACCTTCGCTCATCAGTTTAGCATTTCTCGGAGGATTGGTTGCTAGTATTTCGCCCTGTATTCTATCTTTGCTACCTGTTAATTTAAGTTACATTGGGACGCGGGATATTCAATCGCGTTGGGATGCGTTGTCTAAGGCGGCAGCTTTTGTACTAGGCGTCGTGACAATTCTGAGTTTATTTGGTGTTTTCTCATCCTTTGCAGGATTTGTTTTAATTAAGTTCACGGGTTACTTTCAGGTTGCAGTCGGCGTATTGATTATTCTGATGGGGTTGAGCTTAGCCAATCTTATCCATCTGCCTCGCGTTCCACAATGGCTATCCCAACCTCTAACGATCGCCCAAGGCCACGATCGACCGGGGTTGCAGGCATTTTTCACTGGCCCCTATGGGGTGGGTGTTACTTTTGCGTTCGTCAGTTCCCCTTGCACTAGTCCCATTATGTTTTCGGTGCTTTCAGCGGCGGCGGCTACGGGTTCCCAACTCCAGGGGGCGATGGTGATGGTGGGTTACTCGCTGGGCTATACTGCAATTATTTTTTTTGCGAGTTTATTTGCAGGTCTGGTGAAGCAGACGAGGGGATTGTTGGGTCATGCAGAAACCATTACTCGGTTTGCCAGTTTTGCGTTGCTGTTGATCGGCGGATTTTATCTGGTGAATGGGGGGCAATGGATTGCCGCTAGGCTGACCTAGATTTAATCGAGGATTAAGCGATCGATGACTGCAACTTTAAGTGGTACAGGTAAAAAATGATACCGGGATTAACGTTTTTAATTACGGATTGACAGCGCCCTAGTTTGTTTGTACGGTAGTTTCTCATAGCGATCGCCATGGACATCCTTCTTTCAACGGGTCGGCATGAAGCATGGGGTCGCTGGGTTCCCAACAATTTAGAGCACTACCCTTTGTTGCTGGACACAACTCCGGGTAGCTATTCCCCCTCGCTGAGTAAGCAGCAAGGAGGCTTGATGAGGATTTTAACATCTGACCGAGCCACTCTTGTTTGTGATGTCAAACGGGGTGGCTCTAAATTTTGGGGCTTCTTAGGTTCACTACAAGGAGAAGCTCAATATGTGTTTTACAGGTTCTATCGATCCGAGCGATCGTACGGTTCAACATGGCCCACAACGCTTACAACTTCACTTAATCGGTCATCTGGAATTCATTCAAGACACGATTAATCAATTTCATGCGTTACGGTACGTCGATCGGATTCATTGGAGCAAACCCATGCCGATCGTGCATTCCGACAACCAATACATCAGCATCCTCAGCCGCGAACGTCTGCGTTAACGGTTGAAGCATTGGTGTCCCACAGGTTGCAGAGTCTTTTTGTAGTCTGTGGACACTTCAGCTCGGGCGATCCTTTCTCACCCATTTGTGTGATGCACCTGCGATCTACTTTTCCGATTGCTTAGTGAACAGTTATTTTGAGGCGAAAAATCTAGAAAAATTTCATTGTTGGCTTAGACTAACCGATCATCTCACCCGACTGGCAATGTTACGCTGGTTTCAGCAAAATAAACTTGCAGCAGGTGAACTTTACGTTAGGTTGCTTAGGTTATTGTTTAGGGCAGTACAAAAAGCTAATTTTCATGCATCAAATACAAAGGTTCGGTAATCTCTACTTAAATTAATTATATTTATAGTACAAATACACCTAAGAGCTGAGCTATGATCTCATCAACAAAATTACATTCGCTCTAATGAATGAGATTGTTGAAAGTATTCAGAAAGATATCCTCTCGTCTGAAGCATCACTCAGCACAATTTTGCTGAAAGCAAAGCTTTTGGCTCATAAGTTGAAGAATGACAGTTTTAAGCAATGGGTCAAGCATGAGGTAGACGGCTATCCTAACTCTAAGGAAGTGCCTGACTATCGTGTTATTCACACTCCGCTGCTTGGTTACATCTTTAATGGATGGAATGGCTACAGCAACATACCAATTTCCCTGTACAACACACCCGACTGGTTTCAGGAAACAGCTAACAAGGTTCATTTTACTGAAGGTATTCAAACGGTAGAGGAATTAGCATCAAGAGAAGACTCTATATCTTTTGATTGGCCTGCTGAACATATCACCATTTGGAATCTTTATAATCAAGAGCAATTGGCACATGGTGGGTATCAGTGTCACCAAGTGAAAAGACCTGTTACCTCAAGTGTGTTTGCTCAAATTCTGTTAACTGTTCGTAGTCGTTTACAAGATTTTGTTCTCGAACTCAGCGATCTTCCCTGGAAAGTGGAAGATCGAGCAATGAGTGATCAAGTTGAAAAGCTTGTGTCAGTCATAATTTATAACAACTCACAAGGAGGATCTGTGGCAACTTTCGACCAACGTGATCAGCAGGTATACAGTCAGAATAATGCAGCACGAGATATTTATATCGAGGGCAATACTAGTATTGGTAAAGTTCAAGATACAGCGGAATTTATCCGGGAGTTGCAAAAATTGAAGAGCCAGCTTTTCAAGGCTGGTGAGGCTCAAGTGATAGATGCAGAGTTGGTTACAGATGTAGATTATGAGTTAGCTAGTGCCATTCAAGAAGCAAGGAAGCCAGATCCTAACAAGGAGGCAGTCTTAAAGCCTATGGAAAAAGCTAAAAATTTGCTGAGCAAGGCTTCGGGTGCGACTGAGTTTATTACAGCAATCATCAATTTAATTGCCGCAGGAATGACGTTGTTGTAAGTCCTATCAAACAGTCCCAACGCACCCTGATCTACACCTGTCAGTATCGGGTAATTTCAATCATGCGCCGCGTCGCGCCTTCACGTCCTCGCAGCGATCGGGGTCATATTTTTGAGCGAATTCAGGCAGAATAGAACTATCTCCCTATGGAGGCATACCATGACCCCCTCCCTCGAAGCCGCAATTGCAGCCATACAACCCCTTTCGCCCACCGAGCACCTACAACTGCTACAAATTCTGATGCAAAGCAGCTTACCCTCCAATTTCTCAACAGACCTTAAAGCACTCAGTCTTCAGTTTCGGCAAGGCATCTCACTCCAGCAGCTACAAGCCACTCAATCCCCCAAGATTGTTGAAAACCTCCAAGATCTCGCCGCTGACTTTTGGCCCGCAGAAGACTCGATCGAAGAGTTTCTAGCATTCTTACAACAGCAACGCCAAGAGCTAGCCTAAACAAACTCCCATGGGTCTACTTTTGATCGACACCGACATTGCTTCCTTCATCTTCAAAGGCAGTAACTACGCTGATCCTTATGGATTCGACGGATTCGAGTTGCGTGGATTCTAAATTTAATCCGGCTTGTTTGAGGGTGGCAAATAATTGTTCAATCCGCCAGCGCCAGCAATACCATTGGATAACTTGCAGAGCTTGCTCCAAGCTGCACACTTCATGGGTGGTCAACAATCGCCAATGAATGGGCGTTTGACCGGTTGGTGCACTGACTTCTTGGGCTTCCACGGCATAGAGTTGAACACTGGGTGGATACGTTGAATCACCACCCTAGCTCGACGCACGGTGATCAAGGCTTCTCGGGGCATCTGGTGGCGACGCGGATCTCCCGCCACTTGCAGGAAATAGCTGCCCTCGCAAGGTTGAGCCCTTAACGTTTCATACAATGAAGCCGTAATAAGATTGTCCTAACAATCTTATTACGGCTATAAATTGCGGATGAAACCCTAGAGAATGTCCTTCTGATAGGTTCATTACTACTAGGTGCCATCCGCAAATTGAGTTTCTATCCGCCATGGGAAAATTGAGTCGTGTTAACCCGTTGATCGGTCGCTAACGACTCATTCAAAACAAGCTACTGGTTCAAAGACAGGAGACGATAATCCCGAATATAGAGAGGTACATCCCCGACCTGGCGACGCAGTTTTGCTTCTTCCATCGTTTCATCAAAAATCAACATCGTCTCCCGCCCTACCTTCAACCAATCCTCGTAGGGCACACACATGTCTTGCTCAAAGTTGCCTGTATTGGGACGTTTCATGGCTTCGGGGGCAATCATGGCCCGATATTGCTCGTTGAATTTACGACGGAAGCGGAAATCGATCGAAATTCGCAAGCCGTGGGAGACGCGCCGAACGGTCTGGTGTAAGCCCCGCGCATCATTGAAATACATGGTGCCATGCTGCATTTTGGCTTCGTCATAGGAAACAACCATGGGAATGTCACGCCCATCATTAAAGTCGGACATGAGACGCATGGCTGGCAGTTCCATTTCTCGGGGCATTTCCCCCGCTTCGATCGTGATATTGTCGATGTCACCAAACAAGGGCAAAACAACAACAGTAGCATCGGGATGAACACCATTCCAGACATCACTATGACGCTTCATACTGGTAAACGGCAGCTTCAACACCTCAGCGCTGGTTTTGCCATAAACCATGCGAAGATTGACGGGAAGATCGACCGCGTCAATCAAATCATTCCCACCTAGTTGGCAGAAAGCATCGGCCACACTTTTTTGAAGCAGGTTAAACGCTAAAATATGCTCCTTTTTAGGTACTAGCAGCCCCGTCCCTAGATAGTTAGGTAGCCTATTTTGCTCACGGGCTTCTAACAATCGCTCAAGCATGTCCTGTTCAGACAGAATAATGGGGCTGTTTAGACAGGCAGAAATGTATCCAGCTGCAGCTGTGCGAATTTGTTGAAAAAGGGCTGGCTGGAGCGTATGTTCAAACAAAAGCCGATACTGATGACGAGTGGCCATCCGGCTCGCTAATTCATTGAATAAGCGATCGCCTAGCTCAGAAAATGCCATTGCCTGCTCTTGGCTAATTTTCTGCATCCATTCCTGGGTCATTACATTCTGAGACACAACAGTCTGAGACATAGCACTCAATGATCTCTAAAAAATGACAACAATAAATCTAAGTCCCTGATGCCAAAAATTCTTATTCAGAATATTGCAACCAATTCATTAGATTGGAGACATTCAACTTCGATCAAACTCATCGCTGGAGAAATCGATCGAAAAGGATAAAATGGTTTGTGAGCAAACAAAAATAGTAGCTAACTACTGCGCCTCAACCAATATCTCTATCTATCAACATTCAGTTTGAATGTTGGCGAATCAATCGCTAGTAAATCAACAAAAGGCTATTACTGGGTCTAAGCTATTTTGATTAAAAAATAAACTGTATTTTCAACGAAATTTCATACGTGCAATCACAGAAATCCGTATTCAGCACTAGAAAAGATCAATTTTACGATTAAATTAAATGCAGCGCTGATAAAAACTACAGAAAATATTTAACATTGATCGTTGTTTATCAGTTTCTGAATTCATGACATTCAAAAACTCATTTGCCTCTGTCCATCATGATAGGCTCTTGCGAAGTACCTACTTGACTCAATAAATAATTACAGTGAATGACTACGACCTCATGCAATCTACATAAAACATCCGGGAAATTACTGATTATTGACAACTCAGTTTTTTAAATTTTTGGAGAATTACAGGAGTTGGTGAGTTAAATCGTTGTAATCGGGTAACCTAGGTAGGCTGAAACTTTAAAGATCAGTCAAAAATGAATCTGGATTTTTACCCATTCCAGTTTGCTTCAAACAGTGTCATACTCATGCAATCAGTACTATTTCCAGTATCTTCAATCTCGCTAGAATGCAGTATTGAGTGTTGTGAAATAACGCATCTCACCACATAGGTTCAACCCCTAGTTAGCTTGGTATAGTATGTTTTTGAACGTTCTGAAATTTCATAGATCTTCCAAGATCAGTTGGCAGAGCTTCAATTAAACGATCAGAGAAATTAACAGTGATTCACGATTCAGTCGCGCCAGTTTAAGAAGAGTTAGTTCGATCCTTCGATACATTGATCTAGACTTCCCTACCCCCTATGTCATCACCATCGTCCTCCACTCAAAACTTATACAATCGGTCAGCCTCTCGCTGGATGCGAGGGGAACCTATTTCGCTTTCAGATTTCACTGCCAGACCTATTGTTCTAGGCATGTGTGAGCCTGTCCAAGGGCAACGAATTCTAGATCTAGGGTGTGGAGAAGGCTACTGTAGCCGAGAGTTAATGCGTCGGGGAGCTCAGGAAGTCTATGGAATGGATCTCTCTGAGGGCATGATTGAAGCAGCTCTGGCACAAGAACAAGCTACTCCCCTCGGAATTCACTATTCATCCGGATGCGCTACTGATTTATCCCACATTGCAGATGCGAGCTTTGACAAGGTACTGGCTGTCTTTTTATTCAATTATTTGACGATCGAACAAATGCAGCAGTGCATGACAGAAGTCATCAGGGTGCTCCGCCCCCAAGGTCAATTTATTTTCAGTGTTCCCCATCCCGCTTTTCCTTACATGCGTAAGGCCGACTATCCTTTCTACTTTCAAGTCGAAGAAACTAAGTACTTTAGTCAGCGTAATCACATTTTTCCGGGTCGTATTTGGAAGCGAGATGGAACCTGGCTGGATGTCCAACTAGTCCATAAAACGCTAGAGGACTATTTCGATGTACTGCGTAAAGTTGGTTTTCAAACTTTACCGATCGTCAAAGAACTCAGGGTTACTCCTGAACATGTCCAGCTAGATGAAGCATTCTTTCAGCCCCTCTTTGATTTTCCACTTCACTTGGCTATACAGGTCGTACGATGAAACTTGAAACTTCACCATTCATCCAAACTTTTCATGATCTAGCTCACAACCATGATCTATGGCAGCATCCTTTTTTACAACGCTGCCGTGAGGGAGAACTTACGTTACCAGAAGTACAGATCCTGGCAGTTCAAATGTACAAGTTCTCCAAGGAATTCAATCGAATTCTAGCAAGCATTCTATCTTGTTGTCCCGATGAAGAAGCCCAGTGGGTCATTCTAGATAATTTATTTGATGAGATGGGACAGGGCGATCTCAGTTACGCCCATCCAGAACTGTTCCGACGATTCACACGCGCGATCGGCATCCCTGACGCAAACTTGAGGGAGTTCCCAGCCACGCCGGAAACTCAGGCCATGATTCAGACCTATCTGAATCTTTCCCATCAATATAGTTATCTAGCAGCTTTGGGAGCAGTCTGCTTTGCCTCAGAGGGCATTGTTCATTCTCTTTATTCCCAGCTTTATCAAGGAATTCAAGGAGCCGCACCTTTAACTCAAGATGATCTCATCTTTTTTGAGCTTCATATTGATGTAGACGATAGTCATGCAGCCAAGTTAGCCACCTTGCTCACCCCTCGCATTCACAATGAGACTCAAGCGATCGACATTCATCGAGCAATCTTAGAGGCTCTGGATGCGCGAGTACAGTTTTTTGATGGTGTGCAGCGACGTATTGATGAAATGAATGCATTATCTTCTTCAGTACAACTATCTGTTGAACCGAGTGCATTTGCCTTGAGATCCTTTGTCTATGCTGAGTCTGTGAATTAATCAAGCTCAATAAGCGGGTTCAACTCAGGCAATTTCATGATTGGCTTTTAGTCAGTCGTCTCAGTTGGGTCTGAAGCAATCTGAATGAGGTAACAATTTTTTACTTTAACCAACTGTGATATCGGAAGGGAGCCAGGGAACAATAGCAGATAAATCATAATGGCGTTGTACTGACTTTTGAAAGACTCACTACAGTCAACTCCAGAAGTTCGAACTGACTCACCATATCCTAGGAGGAACCCAATGTACGGACTCGTGAATAAAGCGATCTCGGATATGGTGAAAAGTCATTTTGGAGAACAGATTTGGCAGCAGATTCGAGAAAAAGCAAGTGTAGAGACGGACACCTTTATTCGGATGGAGGGCTATCCGGATGATGTCACTCATCGATTAGTCAAGGCAGCAAGCGAAGTTTTAGAACTTTCACCGGCCCAAATTATGGAAGCCTTTGGGGAATTTTGGGTGCAGTTTACTGCCAGTGAAGGCTATGGGGAACTTATGGATATGAGCGGAGATGATCTGCCTGAGTTTCTCCAGAATTTGGATAATTTGCATGCCAGGGTAGGGGTCAGTTTTCCAAAATTGCGCCCTCCTTCCTTCGATTGTAATGAAGTTGATGATCAAGTCCTAAGTCTTGAGTATCGCTCAGAGCGAGAGGGTTTAGCACCAATGGTTGTGGGCCTAGTAAAGGGTCTAGGAACTCGTTTCGACACAGAAGTAGATGTCTCTCAAGTGGAGAGCAAGGATTCAGGAGCCGATCACGATGAATTTCTAATTCACTTCAAGCCTAATTCGGTTGATTAAAATGAGTCCTTCAATTACACTTCCGCCCCACATCTTTGCAGAAGCTTTTCCGTTTCACTTCATTCTTGATTCTGATTTAAATATTGTTCAGGCTGGGCCAGTTCTTCAAAGGATCTGTCTCAATTCCCTAGTCGGAAGTTTGTTAGAACGATTCTTTGAGATCACTCGTCCCAAAATTACGCCTACTTTTGAGGCAGTTAAAAAACAGCGGAAATCTCTTTTTATTCTGAATTCTCTTCATAACGAGATGCAGCTCAAGGGACAAATGATCTACCTTGAGCAAGAGAATTTAATTTGCTTTTTAGGATCGCCTTGGATTACGGACACATCTAGCTTAGAGCCCTTAGGACTTAAGCTCAAAGATTTTGCAATTCATGATCCCATCGTAGATTTTATATTTCTCCTTCAAACCAAAAATACATCTCTCAATGATGCTAAACGGCTTACAGAGGAGTTACAGCAACAGCAGCTTCAGCTTAAAAATGCTCTACGCATTAAAGAAAATCTGGCTAAAATTGCTGAGTCTCAAGCAAAACGGTTAGAAGAAACTTTACGAGATCTACAAGATACTCAAGCTCAACTAATCCAAACTGAAAAAATGTCAGGATTAGGTCAAATGGTGGCTGGAATTGCCCATGAGGTAAATAACCCGGTCAACTTTATTCATGGCAATTTATCCTATGTTTTGACTTATTCTACCCAATTATTAGAACTAATTTCTCTCTATCAGAAAATTCATCCAGAAGAGCATCCACAAATTTCTGAGCTGGCAGAGGAGATCGACTTAGATTTTTTAATTGAAGATTTTCCACAGACGATTCGATCGATGCAGATGGGAACTGAGCGGATTCGAGAAATTGTCACCTCTCTACGAACCTTTTCACGACTCGACGAAGCTGAGCATAAATCGGTTAATTTGCATGATGGATTAGAGAGTACATTACTCATTCTAAAACACCGACTGAAGCCCCATGGACAACGTCCTGCTATTGAAATCATCAAAGATTACGGAACACTACCACCAGTAGAGTGCTTTTCAGGACAGTTGAATCAAGTCTTTATGAATATCATCGCGAATGCGATCGATGCATTAGAGGAACACTATTTTCAGACGTTAAATACAACTGGCTTAAAGGTGCCATTGAGTATCTATATTTCAACAGTTTTAAATACAGAGAGAAAAGTAATCATTAGAATTGCTGATAATGGTGCAGGAATCCCTGAATCAGTCCGCGACAAAATTTTTGATCCCTTTTTTACAACTAAACCGATCGGGAAGGGAACAGGGCTAGGCTTATCCATTTGTTATAAGATTATTGTTGATACCCATGGAGGAACTTTAACTTGTAAATCTACTCCTAATCAAGGCACAGAATTCATCCTTGAATTATTTACACAATTACCCCCTCAAATCAAAGATCAAAATTTGATTGACTTAGCAGAGATCTCTGAAGACAGAACTGTTGGACTCTATTCTCACGAACAGTCTCCCATCAAGATATCTGAGAAGTTGACTAGAACACTCAGCGAGGGAGCAGCCGAATCCTGGCAATATAACTCAACTGCATAACTTCTGAAGCAATCGGATTTTCTGGGTAGAGAAGATCGTCAGGCGAGAAAGGTTGATGGGTCGATCGATTCTGATTGCTAGTCCGATCGCCGTGTCTTCTGTCAGCATTGCCACCTGGTCCGGTGCCGCAACGAAAATTTTGCTAACAACTTTGCTAACAAAAAGTTAATAAATCGAGAGTTGACGGACTCCGAAAAATCCCGTAAGGTTGTCCATTAAGTTATTCCTTCCATGACGGCGGGGAATAGCTGGAACCCAGAAATCTGGTCGTCATCGTCA
>NZ_JBLZFX010000122.1:0-15013 GCF_050753345.1 Alkalinema pantanalense CENA528
CCCGCCCCCCTGCAATGTCAGGGGACTCTACTCCCCCGACACCCCCCGAAAGTGAATTCTCCATTTTACGGACGGGGGATCTGTGAGGGACAATTTTGCTTGTCACACTTAGGTTAATTAACCATTGCCGGTTGATTAACCATTGCTTGCTTGCAGAAAGTCGAAAATTTTATGGGCCATTTCTAGCTTGCTGCAGGGTTCGATCGCGACTTGGTGGCCCGATCGATCGCAGATGATTGCTTGGTTTTGATCCGAGCCAAAGCCGCTATTGGGTTGATCAATCGGGTTGGCCACGATTGCATCGAGTCCTTTGCGGTGTAATTTTTCTAAGGCTGGAGTGACGTAATCTCCCGTTTGGGCTGCAAATCCGATGAGCCGTTGCTGGGGTTGTTTCCGTTGGGCTAAGCCTGCGGCGATGTCTGGCACGGCGATCGTCGGAATTGATGTGGGTAACTCGGCCTTGGGGAGTTTGTAACTCCGGTACTCCGCAGGCTTCATATCAGCAACCGCTGCACAAAGAATAATCCAGTCGGCTTGTGGCATTTCCTGGTGCATCACGGCTTCCATTTCGGCGGCGGCGGGAGTGGTGAGAACCTTGGCCGATTTCAGCAGAGCTAAATTAACCGTGCCGGAACCGTAGACAAACGTGACCTGGGCACCGCGATGAAGGGCGGCCAAGGCCAAGGCAGCTCCCATCTTTCCCGTAGATGGATTGCCTAGAAATCGCACTGGATCGAGAAACTCCCGTGTCCCCCCCGCGCTGATTAAAATTCGTTTGCCCGATAAATCTCGACGGCCCTGGGTATAGAGCAAGGATTGGATCTGGGGTAACAGTTCCTCCGGTTCTGCCATGCGGCCCACGCCCACCCGATCGCAGGCTAGCAGTCCCGCCCCTGGATTAGCGGCATGGTAGCGGAAATCTTGGAACAGTTGGCTCCAGTTGCGTTGGACGGCTAGTTGTTCCCACATATCCGTATTCATCGCCGGAGCGACCAAGACGGGACAGGTCGAGGCCAAAACGGTATTGGTCAGCAAGTTATCCGCTAGCCCATAGGTGAGCTTGCCCAAGGTATTTGCCGTCAAGGGCATCAGGACAAACAGATCGGCCCACTCGCCCAACTCGATGTGTAGCGGTCGGCCCTGAGTCGGTTGCCAAAAGTCGCGATCGGTATAGGCGGGATGGCGGCTGAGGGTGGCCAAGGTAAGGGGCGTGACAAACTGCTGGGCGGCTTCGGTGAGGATGACGCGCACCTCGGCTCCGGCCTGGGCTAAGGTAGAAACGACTTGGCAGGCTTTGTAGGCGGCAATCCCTCCACCAATGCCGATGAGAATCTGTTTTCCAGCCAACATGAGGTTTTCTCCCAAAACAAAAGGGTGTTCGCACACCCTCTCTACAAATCTGGCAATTTTGATGGGTTATACCCAATTTATCTATCAACGCTATAGATCCGATCCCCCCTAGCCCCCCTTATTAAGGGGGGAATTCGGCCAACTTTGTCAAAGTCCCCCTTTTGAAGGGGGATTTAGGGGGATCGAAACCTAATGCAACGAACAAATATGTCTGAACAACTAAATCTTGATGTTTTTGAGAACTGATTCCAGAGCCTTGAATCCCTAAGACTCATCAAAGGCTTCTAGATCGAGCAGGTACATATAGGGTTCCGCTAGCTCCGGTTTTTGGAAGGCGATCGCGCGCATGAGATGCCAATCATTGAGGCAATCAAACACGCTTTCGTAATCATCCTGTTCCAGTCGAACTGCCAGTTCCGCCACATCTTCTTCTGTCAACTGGGTGACATCCATTGTCTCGAAATTGACTGTCGCCATTGCCGTCACCTCCCTCGCAATCGATGCCTCTACGTTAACCAACTCAAGGGTTGTTGGCATTACCCCTCTGAGTAAATTTTATGCGATGTTTTTGTATCCTAGCGAACTTTAACGGAAGGTTGATAAATGGTTACTGAATCGATTGCGGAGGGATCTGGGGATCGCGCCCCAGCCCTAACCCAAAATTTGCTGAATAAAGGTTTGCATCCGATCGAGAACGGGATTGGAGACCTCATGGCCCATGGTGACAAATTCTTCGTACTGTAAATCGACGCCTGCTTCCAGTAAGCGATCGCGGGTTTCCTGGGCGGCGGCGAGGGGCACAACGTTATCCATCCGCCCATGTACCATCAAGGTTTTAGGCGGACTGGTTAGCGTAGGAATCGGGCCATGGTGATAGCCACTGAGAACCATGCAACCTGCCAACGGTAGCTCTAACCCCACTTCGATCGTCATAGCGCCCCCCTGGGAAAAACCGCCTAAAATTGTGCGTTCCAAGGGTACCCCAGTAATTGTGGGTAGGGTATTGAGCCAGGTTAACAGTTGCGATCGGCTATTTTGCAGATCGGCCAAATGTGCCCATTCTCCGGTGAAATTAAACGTTTCCGGGAAGCCGTACCACATCTTGCCAACGGGATTGAAGGGATGGGGAATGGGGGCATCGGGCAGCAGCAGTTGATAGTTGGGAATGTCCAGCAGGCTGGTAAAGTAGGCCGCATCTTCAGCGTTAGCGCCCCAACCGTGTAGCACTACGATCGTGCCTGTAGGAGATTGCCCTGACTTGGGGGGAATTGTAATGACTTTTAGGGTCATACCGGAGTCAAATAATTGAGTCAAATAATATGGCGAGTCTTGCGGCAGGCGTTCTTGCGGAGAATAACCAGCCCCATCCATTCAACCACAATTTTTAACTATCGAACGATCGCTGCAAACCGTTGCATAATCTCCAAGCCGATCGGGGTTTCCTGAATGCTGTGGTAAATCGCATCGGGATCGAATCCTTCGGCCAGCAGTCCCACCCGAGCGTAGTCGGTGTAGGCTTGGGTGATGTGGCGATCGAACTCGGGATGAAATTGCGTGCCCCACACCACTTCCCCGTAGCGAAAGGCTTGATTGTCGGCCATGGCGCTAGAAGCCAGCCATTCCACCTGTTCCGGCAATTCCAACACCGCTTGGCGATGGCTCAGTTGCACCGCGATCGTTTCTGGCAAACCCCGGAAGAGGGGGTCAGTCTGCGCAGCAGGTTGCAAAGCAATTTCGATCGTGCCCACTTCCCGACCCTTGGGATTGAAATCGACTTTCCCGCCCAACGCATAGGCCAATAACTGATGGCCGTAGCAGATCCCGATCGTGGGAATTTGCTTTTCAGCCGCAACTTTCAACCATTCCGCTGTATATTCGCTCCAGTCTCGGCGTTCTGTCACCATTGCATGGGAACCAGTAATCGCAATTCCACTAATTTGATGATACTCCGGCAATTCCTCCCCGATACTCACATCCGCTACCATCACCTCATCAGCGGAAAATTCCATGGCATCAATAATCCATTGTTCAAAGTCTCCCCGCTGTTGCCGCAGCGCGTCCATGGTGGTTCCCGTTTTAATCACCAACAGTTTGGCCATTGCTCTCATCCAAATTGACTTGACACTCTATATAACTTCACACCCTCGGGCTAATCCATTGACTAGAAGGGCTGCGCTGAATGGATTAGATTTCCAATTTTCGACCCAGCAATCTCCCCGTCCGGCAAATTCTGAAAAGCTGATCGGTCAAAGCTAATAGGTCAATAGACTAGCGTATTTCTACGATCGGGTTTGGTAGGATGAAATGCAGATTGACCAGAATCCCTCATACCTCCTGTCTTAAAAATCTCCTGGACGAAAATTTTTATGCTAAAATCCGTTTTTCTATTAGCGTCCATGGCCTCTTGGCTGCTGGTGGGGGCTGCCCTGATTTATCTCTCTCCCGTCATTGCCCATAGCCTCACCCAATCAGAACTGACAGCAACTTGGATGGGAACGTTGCAGCGGGGTGGTTACTATCCCAACCTGGCGATCGGCGTGGGTGGCGTGATGGCGGTCATTGGCACGGTGCTGTCGATCGTGGGCAATCTCAACCTCAAGGAAGAGCCGCAGGACTAGAAACCACTGATTAACAGATCAACCCGCTTAACAAATCAACCAGCCAACCCTTCCCCCCGTTCCCCAAACCCTGTACCCTAGTTCCTTGTTGAACCTGCAATGAAAGGAACCCATCATGGCACGTCTGGCCCTCTTGAGTGTCTCGGATAAAACCGGACTGGTTGAATTTGCCACCCAACTGGTGAACGAATTTGGTTTCGATATCATCAGTAGTGGCGGCACAGCCAAAACCCTGAAGGAGGCTGGACTGCCCGTTACGAAAGTGTCTGATTACACAGGGTCGCCGGAAATTTTGGGGGGGCGGGTGAAAACTCTCCATCCCAAAATTCACGGCGGCATCCTCGCCCGCCGCGACTTGACCGATCATGTTGCGGATTTAGAGGCCAATGGCATTCGCCCGATCGATCTCGTGGTGGTCAACCTTTATCCCTTTGAACAAACAATCGCCAAGCCCAGCGTCACCCTGGAAGACGCGATCGAACAAATTGACATTGGTGGCCCTGCGATGGTGCGGGCCTCGGCGAAAAACCACGCCCACCTGACCATCCTGACCAATCCGGCCCAGTACGCGACGTACCTAGAAGAATTTCGTAGCAGCCAGGGCAACGTTTCTCTGCAATTCCGCCAAAAAGCAGCCCTCGCAGCCTTCCAACACACCGCCGCCTACGATCGCGCTATTTCCACTTACCTAGAGCAGCAAATTACCGAAGCCAGCGAATCGCCGCTGCCGCAAACCTTCTCGATCGCGGGTCAGCAACTCCAAGCCCTGCGCTACGGCGAAAATCCTCACCAACCTGCCGCTTGGTACCAAACAGGGGCCACAGCCACGGGTTGGGCCGCAGCTACGAAATTACAGGGTAAAGAACTTAGTTACAACAACTTAGTCGATCTAGAAGCGGCTCGTCGGATCATTACTGAATTCATTGACGCCGATCCAGCAGCAACGATTATTAAACATACGAATCCCTGTGGCTCAGCCATGGGCTCCACGATCCTTGAAGCCTATACCAAAGCATTTAATGCCGATTCCACCTCTGCTTTTGGTGGCATTGTTGCGCTGAATCGCCCGATCGATGCGGCAACGGCTAGTGAACTGACGAAAACATTTCTCGAATGTGTTGTCGCGCCCGGTTGTGACGCCGATGCCCAGGAGATTTTAGCGAAGAAGGGCAATGTGCGCGTTCTCGTCCTGCCGGATCTGCGGGGTGGGTCGGAATATCTGATTAAAGACATTGCTGGGGGCTTCCTGGTACAAGCCGCTGACACGATCGTGGCGAATCCCGCTGACTGGAAAATCGTGACGGACAAGCAACCCACGGAAGCGGAACTGCAAGAGTTACTCTTTGCCTGGAAGATTTGTAAGCATGTCAAGTCCAATGCGATCGTCGTTGCCAAAGACCGCACGACGATCGGCGTCGGCGCGGGGCAGATGAATCGCGTCGGCTCCGCCAAAATTGCCCTAGAACAAGCTGCGAATAAAGTGCAAGGTGCTGTGCTGGCGAGCGATGGATTCTTCCCCTTTGATGATTCTGTGCGCACAGCGGCAGCAGCAGGCATTACCGCGATCGTACAGCCAGGAGGCAGCATGCGGGATCAGGATTCGATCAATGCAGCCAATGAGTTAGGTCTTGTCATGGTGCTCACGGGAGTTCGGCACTTCATGCACTAGACCTGTACTAGATATAAGACAGGTCTAGCACATATCCCTTAGGGTTGCTTGTACGGTTGCTGATTCGATCGTACAAGCTACTCTCTTTTTTAGTGCTACTATTTGACGCTAACGTTAATTTCAGCACTTAATTTAGTGTTATAGACTCTGTGGTTACAGCTTTGGAGTTAAATCGTTAGGGGTTTATTCTTGCTTAAGGAATGGAAGCAAGTGCAGCATATAATCCCGCTTGCCGATCGGAACACCAATCATGCGCAAAATATCGTAGGCCGTTACGAGATGGAAGTAAAAATTAGGAATCAAGAAATCATTGATGTAAACACTTCCAAGAAGCTCGAGGTAGAGTCCTTGACCAAGGTTAATGCGACTAGTTTCAGCTAGCTTTTGATCTTCAGTAGTAATGCCTGTCAGAAGCTGACGGGTGTTAGTAATGTGCTCATAAGCCAAGGTAAGAGAAGTGACCTCGGGATCTAGATTATTGGGAGATTGGTCGTTACACCACAGGGCAAAGTTACGGGGTTGGTTGCAGGTAAAAACGATCTGCGTACCCAGGGGAAACATGTCCGCCGCAATGCGCTGCTGAAGAAAGGCGTCATCCT
Organism: Alkalinema pantanalense CENA528; assembly: GCF_050753345.1. Taxonomy (NCBI): domain Bacteria; kingdom Bacillati; phylum Cyanobacteriota; class Cyanophyceae; order Leptolyngbyales; family Leptolyngbyaceae; genus Alkalinema; species Alkalinema pantanalense. The sequence goes on from NZ_JBLZFX010000122.1 coordinate 6,237, forward strand.
CACCAAAATGGGTCTGAGCAGATTTGAGAAGATGCTCTAGGGTGGCCAAACGGCTATCGAATAGGGAACGAAAAGCTTCTATGCTGTGATTCTGCATAGTGTCAGTCCTCAAGATAATTAGATCCTCAAGATAATTAGATTATGACTGCTCAAGGTCATTTAATTTCGGTAGCATCTTGGGTGGTCCTAAATCCGTTAAATCATAGCCATGGGGATAACTTTTTTGTCGTTCGTCGCTGTAAAAGTGCGGCGTGTGACGGGGCGGGAAATAGTGCAGTAATTGGCCCCGCGATCGCAGGAGATATTCGACAAAATTCCGCTGCCATGGTTTGGGGGCAGGAAAACCAAACGCCTGCAGCATGGCCTCATCCATAATGGCATAGACCAGCGGTTGGATGGCGGGCCGCAAGGGATACGGAAACCAACTCAGGAAAAGGTTTAAGGTTGATTCTCCCACCCGCTGGTTGGCGGAGTTGTAACGAAAGTACTGCCGTTCGTATTCCAGGTTATAGTCCTCAAAGGATTCATAGGTCCCTGGAATGGCATCAATTCCCATTTGTTGGCCAACAGCAAACCAAAAGTGAAACAAAGCCTCCTTTTCCAATTGGCTTAACTGCCGCCAACCAAACCGCTCAATCCAGCGGACTGGCTCATAAATAAAAGTTGAGAGAACGTAAAGAAAATCAGCATTGCTAATGGGAAAATGACCATGAATCCGATTCATCCGTTGAATAACAGACTGCCCTGTTGGCGTGTCATACCCAAATTTGAGGATCAAAGACACCATCAAGCCTGTATCGTCGTAGCGTTTTTGAGGCCGCTGATGGAATTCATGGGTTCGATCGAGGAGTGTGGCGATACTAGGCACACAAAAGGTGCGAAATAAGGCAATTTCCAGAGCACGGGTGATATCCCAAGGAAATTCATAGCCTGCAAGCTGTCTACAAATTTCACAGTTATCACGCACGGGGTCAAGCTGTTGAATCTGATGGAAGCGTTGAAATCGCTGCATGGTGACGCTGCATGGTGGCTATGTATAGGACAAAGGGGAGGGATCCTCGATCGTAATGCTGCGCTCATCGCTGAAGGAAATTGCGAGTCTCGTTGCTGGAATGATATCGCCGCTAGTCCTGATTTTCTAGCCCAGCATTGACGTACTTCTTTTGTGAAAACGAATTTTTCAACGGGGAAGTACGTCAGTTGTCAGGGGTGTCTACCCAGGTGTGTCTATCAAAGTTGTCTATAAATTCCGTTGAAACTCTTCCAGAAGATCTAGCAAATTCACCTGACATTGCATCGGCAACAGATCACTCAAGGGCAGTTCCCGCTTGCCACCCCCTACTTTGACCGAAATAGCCTGCAAAACTTGGGTGACTGCACTTTCCTCCAGCTTGCCGCTTTCCAGGAGAGGAAACAGTTGCTCCGCCAGCAGCGTATGCAACTTGGCATCGGCTAGATAGAGATGCCACTTGGCAATGTCGATGTAAATATTTTCACCAATCTCCGCAGCAAGGGCTTCGATCACCTGCGATGAATTGCTTGCCATAGACTCCGCTCCTAGTTGCGTACAAGTTGTTGGATCGATTAACGAGTTTTGGCGCTGATGACTATTTTGAAGCTGAGGACTTCGATGGATCACTGGGTTGCTCGCTGTAATCCGCGATTGCAAAGACATAAACAGCATGTCCCACTAACGCTAATCCCCACAGTCCAGTGAGCCAGAGCGTCCAAGGCCAATCGGCATATTGCACCTGCCGCACAAACCATACACCGGAATTAACCGCAAGAAATCCAGCAACATGGGTGGCAAACGTCACACGATCGTCGAGCTTGCGATACTCCGGATCTTGACGAGTGGGAACACGAGACCAACGGGGAGGCATAGGGATCCACCAAACAATAATTTCAACAAAACCTGAACAACTCCATAGTACACATAGGCTTCCTAGAGAGATCGTTTCAATCTAGCCCATCCCGCGCCCACACTCTTAACACACGCGATCCATCTCCCGATCGACCTTTGTCATAAACTGGTGATTCATCAAACAATGATTAAGTTAGATGGGTAGCTACTAGGGAATTTCAGTTGGAGCGTTTAGAATTGCCAATATAGGTTTTATAAAACTGGGCATAGCTGCGGTGGTAAGGCGATTCCTGCGACAAAAAGGGTTGGTGCCTCGAAATACACATCTGGTCGTGAAGATTTTTCCAGATGAAATGTCTGCGTTTCAAGCTTACCGATTGTTGAACTATCACGGAATTTCTCCTGAACATTTGACGATCGTGGGTGAAGGGTATAGCCGTCCTGAGCGGATTGGCCTATTACGTCCGGTTCAGATCATTGTGCGTAAGGCCGTAGGCTGGGCGATCGTCAGTGCAATTGTGGGTACTGTCGTGGCGACAACCTTATTTTGGCTGATTCACAGTCAGATGGAAGCCTTAGCCTTTCTGCGCCAACCCAATTGGGCCATGGTGGGCTCCTCAATGATGATTATTCCACTCATGGGATTTTCCAGTGGCCTGTTAGGCGCGGCGATCGGAGCCTTTTTAGGAGCTTTTGGAGGAGGGACTGTCGCCAGTCTGTATCGCCACCACATTAGCCGAGGCCATTATTTGTTACTCATGGAAGGCTCAGAAAACCTAGTGCGGTGGGGACAAGAAGTGCTGGGACATTACTCCACCTCCCGCTTATACTAAATTCCTGCACTCGATATACCTGCACTCCATGCCCTATTTGACAACGGGGTTGAATCCCGCTTGGGTATAGTAGACGACACAACCTCCTTAGTGGAGGATGGAGAAAGCCATCGTCACAACTATGTCCAGCCCTAATCCATTTCCTGAGTCCAATCCATCCGAGTTCAATGAAATCGATCGGTTCTATCTCCAACGTTGCTTAGAACTGGCCCAACAAGCCCTAGGAAAAACCGCACCCAACCCTCTCGTCGGGTCAGTCATTGTCAATAACGGAGTGGTGGTGGGGGAAGGCTTCCATCCGAGGGCCGGAGAACCCCACGCAGAAGTCTTTGCCCTGCGACAGGCCGGAGAACAAGCCCAGGGAGCCACGCTCTACGTCAATTTGGAACCCTGTAGCCATTTTGGTCGGACGCCTCCCTGTGCCGATGCGATCGTGGCAGCGGGTCTACAACGGGTCGTGGTTGGCATGGTGGATCCTAACCCCAATGTGGCGGGCCAAGGCATTGCCAAACTGCGACAGGCTGGACTAGAAGTCATCGTTGGCGTAGAAGAAGCAGCCTGCCAGGAATTGAATGAAGCCTTTGTCCATCGCATCCTGCACCATCAGCCCTTTGGCATTTTGAAATACGCCATGACGATCGATGGCAAAATTGCCACCAGTACCGGGCACAGTGCTTGGGTGACGGGGCCAGCAGCACGGCAAAAAGTTTACCAACTGCGATCGGCCTGTGATGCAGTCATCATTGGCGGCAATACCGTGCGCAAAGATAATCCCAATCTGACAACCCACGGGCTCACGGATCACAATCCCCTGCGTGTCGTCATGAGTCGCACCTTGGATCTGCCCACGATCGCAAACCTGTGGAATACAGACACCGCACCCACCCTAGTTTTTACCCAAATGGATGCAAATCCTGAGGTCAACAACAAATTGCAAGCCCAGGGTGTGGAAGTGGTGGAGTTGGCAGAGTTAACTCCCGCAGCAGTCATGCAAAGTCTCTACTATCGCGGCTGCATGCAGGTGTTGTGGGAATGTGGCGGTACCTTGGCAGCACGGGCAATCGCCGATCGTACGGTTCAAAAAATCTGGGCTTTTATTGCTCCCAAAATCATTGGGGGAGTCAATGCACCAACTCCGGTGGGTGATTTGGGCTTCCAAGAAATGACCCAAGCGCTGCAACTGGAAAAACTGCGATTACAATCAATTGACACCGATTGGTTGATTGAAGGATATGTTAAATTCTAGTTCGCAATCACTACGGTCTGCATGGGTGTAATGGCAGGATGGGTGAACTGGCTTTACTGAGTTTGTTAATGGGGAGCCTTGGACTTCAGGGTCTAATGTTGGGGCTGGGGCTGCGGTGGCAACAACTCAGGGAGCGCCAGGATTGGACAGAAGAAGAGCTATTAACACCCTACGATTCCAAAACGACGATCGATCCGATGGATGAAAAGGTTGTGACCAAATCTCAAAAGGGAACCACGGACCCTCGGCTGGTGGGTTGGGAATTTAAAATTGTGCGAGCCTATCAGGATGTGTTTCGCGATCCTAAGGTGCTGCAAAAACTATGTGAAGAAGAAGGATATGCTGGCTGGATTCTGTTAGAAAAGCTTGACGATCGTCGGATACGGTTCAAACGGCCGATCGCTATGCGGGAAGTGGTCAAATCTGAGGGACTCCCGATCGATCCCTATCGCAGCATCTATGGAAAACCCTCCAATGGCAAATGGATTGCTTTAACAGGCATTGGATTGATCCTCTTGATTTTGCCTGCCTACTTGGGGTTTGTGCTTGTTTCTAACACATTACGATCGCCTCAACCTCAACCGACGATCGATCTCCCCCCTAGCAACCCCTCTCAAAATTAAGTCTCTCCCTAGACTATTTCGAAGCGATTCCAAAACTTTCTAAAACTTTTTTCAACTGAAGTAGGACAAATCCCTCCCGTGAGTAGCCTTCGACGCAATCGTCGAAACTTAACCGGCAGGACTAATCAGCAAGACTAATCGGCGGGACTAACCTTAACGACTCAATGCCATTTGCGGCATGCGTTGTCCCGCCAAATCTCGAATCAAAGGCAATTTGGATTGAATGTAGTGACACACCATTGTGGCTTCTTCCGCATTCAGCGATTGTTCTGAGCGAAATTGTTTGAAAAGCCATTGCACGAGAGAGGCATCATCCAGATTGAGGAGCAGTGTGGCCTGATTATTTTCCACTAATGACCACAGGTGTCGAAGCATTGTAGGTGTCATGGGAACTCTAAGCAAAAGCTTAAGAAAATAGGTGACTTTCCTAAGATACCTAGTGAACGTGGTATTCGAACAGGTTAGTAACAAGGCGATACAAGAGTTACAAAAAAGACATACAACTCGGAGGAGAGATACAGAAACGGCGGTCTTCCTCAGTTAACACTTGACAAAAGATTGGATTTCTCAACCAAAGATTGCGTGGGATCAGGGCTTACCGACTAAAAGCGCGAATCTTTTTCTAAGTGATTTTTTAGTCAACTGGAGCAACATTATGGTGCTCAATCCAAATGGTGCTCAATCCTAACGCCTCAGCCGCCGATCTCCGCCGACAGACCCTCGGGTTGATTACGGCCATTTTGTTGATGACAGGGTTGATGGAGACATTTCACACTTCTGAAAGGCTGGATGGCCTTGGAATTATATGTTCTTGGGCGTCTAGAAATCGATTTTGCTATGGGGAAGTGAGATCGCGCCCTACTCAGCTTAGTCAATATTACCCAAATGAGATCGGCAGCTCTCCTAGAGTTACAAATGCAAGCTCGTCATAGCGTGTGCAAGCTCGTCATAGCGTGCTTGTAGAGGATCCGTTTATTGGTCTGCTGCCCTTATGGCTGCCCTTACTCATTGTGGCAGAAGAGTTTCTTGAGTGGGAACTTGTACTCTCATCGTTGATATAAAGACAGGTTAACCCGTCCCTCGCGATCGGAATCACGGGGGGTTTCATGAACAATCACTTGGCCATTGTGCCCGTTAGACTGCTGGAACGGAGCTTGCGGCTCTCATGGGGGTGCTATTTCGGGTGATCGGCCTGTTTTTCCTCTAGCAGTGGTAACTGTGCAGGAAGTGATCAATACCAGAAACGATCAATTGCAACCAATTCCCCCAGATGCAGTCAGTTAGCGTCCGGCGTAGGCGGCCATCGGTTCCTTAATAAACCGAATATAGAGGTGCTTGAAAGTCGATTTGATCACCCGAGGTGCGCCAAAGTCGATCGGCATCATTTTGCTGGGCAATTGCCAATCACCAATGCGCAGGTCTTCCGGCCTCATTAACGGGAAATTTATGGCCTCCGGCTCTGGGCACAATCCCAATCGCTGGGAAGCCCGAATCGTTGGAACCAATGTTGGATCAACTTGGACAATATCTAAAATGGCCCGATCGAGGGCAAAAACATCCGCTGACGCCCCCAATATCCCCAATTCCTTGGGTTCGCCGCCGCTGGGGCCATTACCTTCATGGCCGAGAATACCATCGACGATCGTGAGGTCAGGATTGATGACCCGCGCCGTTTCCACCAACATATCACCAAAGCGATCGGCATCCTTCCCAGCCTCCATGTGCCACCAAGCTTTCATCTTGCCGGGAACGCAGCCAAACAGATTTTTCACGCCCATGGTCATGGTGAGTTGGACGTGGGACTTCACCTTGGGCAGGTTAATCACCACATCCGCATCCATTGCTTCCTTCGACAACAACAAATGATTAAATTCCTGACTCACCGTTTCGTAGCGCTTGCCTTTGAATTCGACGATCGGAATTTTGAGATCCTCAATTAATGAAACATAGCCACTCGCCTTGGCGACCCCTAGCGCACTACCAAAGGCGGGGCCATCTCCCAAAAAGGGCTTCCCCCCTGCTTCCAAAACCATTTGCGCGACACAGTAGACCACTTCAGGCCGAGTCACACATTCCTTCGTTGGACGAGAACCCGTCAGGAGATTGGGTTTGAGGAGAACTCGATCGCCAGACTTCACAAAGTTTGAGATGCCACCCAGGGGTTCCAGCAGCGTTTCCAGGCTGTGGCGAAGCTGCTGGTCATCATAGGACGTTTCACGAAGGAGGCTGACAGAAGGCTGCATCTTAATAAATCTCAACAGAGTTGGGAAAACTGCCTTCTATTAAAACTTGGATTCTGGAAATTCAGCAAGGCTAACGGGAAAGTCGTTGTAGCTTAGGCCGAAGGGGGTAGTAAACCATTGCCCTAGAAACCCCTCAAACCAATCAGACAAAATTGAGTGCAGGTGTCAGGTACTATCAAAGCCCAAGTACTATCAAAGCCCAAATACTATCAAAGCCCAGGTACCACAAGAGCCAGCGGAGTTGGAAGCAGAAGATTGTTGCCCAACAAGCCTGAGCCTGCAATCCACCCGTCCAACTTTGTCCTAACCCAGACCATTAATCGATCGAGTCAAACCCGCCAAGTTCGTTGTTCTGACCAGACTTTATCAATACACCAAGAGGTATCTTTGTCAGGATTGAGCTGTTGTGTCCGTTCCAGCAACTGTTGCAGTTGGGAATTATCGCCATGGAGCCAGTTCAGCAGTTCAGTGACCTTGCGCTGGGTCATTTGCTTGACGGATTGCATAGGTGTTTCCTCTAGTAGTGGTTTAAAAAAAATTTAGGCTTTTCCTCGGGATCAACAGGAGCCTATAGAAATAGAGTGCCCCGAAGACTTAAGAACTGCAATGGGATCAAGTTAAGTTTTTGTTAAAAGAAATGTGTTTTTCTAGAGAAAAGTATCGATTAATACATCCACCCCATAACGTATGGGATCACTACAGGGCAACCCTGTCGTTTGTTGGATGCGATCGATTTCGGTTTTAGCCTCCTTGTCAGATAAATGAACGGTATTTAACGCAATACCAACAACCTTTGCGGAATTAAAAGAACCACCAGCAAATGCAACAGATTCGTATAGTTCAATTACATTCTGCAACAATGGAATAGGTGTGTCTGGGCACGTTCTAATGTGCGTTTGCCCAGCCCGGTGCACCAAAATTAAATGGGTTGGCTGACTTCCCCGCATTAAGGGCAGGGTGGCAGTCGAAGCCGGATGTAATAATGATCCCTGACCTTCGATCAATAAGATGTCGTGGTCGTTACCAAATTTCACAACCAATTGCTCTACTGCACCGGAGGCAAAATCAACCCGCACCGCATCCAGGGGAATGCCTTCACCAGAGATCATCATACCCGCCTGTCCAGTCCCTAGAAACTTTGAGTTCAGGCCCCGAGCTCGACAGGCCCGATCGAGTTGCAAGCTGGTGGACATTTTGCCAATGCTCATATCCGTACCGACGGTCAGAACCCGGCGGCAGGGCAGGTAGCGAGCGGATCCTTGCCCAACGGACAATCCCGGAGGTTCTTGGCGCATGTCCCAAACGGTGCGACCGGGTTGTAGCAAGGGCGTCAAGTCAGGATGCTGGGCCATGGGGGTATGCAGGCCATTGGCGATCGAGCAGCCTGCGGCCACCGCCTGCTGAATTTCCTGGAACCAGCTTGCGGGTAACGCACCCCCAGAAGGAGCAATGCCGATAGCCAGCCAATCGGGTTGGTAGGCGATCGCCTCGGCCACAGAAGTGACGATCGGGCCATCCCAAGGAATGCCTGTTAGTTGGGCAAAGGATTCGCCCGCCGTTTGGTAGTCAATCACCACTGCAATCTGTTCGGGACGATAGCGGATTAAAGCCAATCCAGTTTTTCCATGGGTTCCGCGAATTCCTTCATGGAGCAGAACGGCAATCCGTCGATCGGGACTGGCAAAATTAGACAAGTCGGACATAGCAAGCTGAAACTAATAGCGATTAGGAAATGGCCGGTGGAAAATGGCCGGTAGGGAAATGGCGATTGGGACAGAGGGGAGTTCCCATGGTTTCAGCCTATCGCAATTCTCCGTGCCTATTGGGAAAATCCATGCTACAACCGATCGCCATGGGTATTCTAGAGTCGTCTGGTATACCGAACGGCCATCACCCTTTACCATTAGACGTGTTGGGAAATAATGGATAATGTGAAGCAGTAGCCCAGAGCCTTCTCATGCTGAATCT
>NZ_JBLZFX010000123.1:0-14798 GCF_050753345.1 Alkalinema pantanalense CENA528
GTCGCATTCGGGGCTATTTATCCACCTTGCGCAAGCAGAATATCAATCTTTTAGACGCTCTCGTTGGATTGTTCTCGGGCAATCCTGTGTCGCTTAAACCACAGCCTGAGTAGTTACTATTTTTCGTTGGCCGCAGCGGGTTCTCTAGTCTAGTCAATTGGAAGAACAAGCTGCTTCGGCATAATTGCTAAGCTTTAGAGCTCAGTTTACGATCGCCGTCTTCTAGTCGGCTTAATCCTGGGTATTCCTAGGCTAAACCAATGGTTTTCAGCCGCCTCGAGTTGAGATTTGCAGTGTCTTGAAGGGTTTTATGGGGCAGGAAATTGTTCCAACTCCGCCGCAATGCTTATCTTTGGAACGCACCTTCCTAAACCGCATAGAATAGGGGTGAAAGATTTTTTTTTCCGGAGTCTCAACCAATAGCATCGTCTAGGGTACTAGGTCTACCTAGTGGGTTTCTGGTTGAACTATGTTTATGGCATCTCCACTCAGTTTTTCATCCTCTGAGTCTTCTTTTCAGTCTGATCGATCGACCGATCACAAAGCTGATCCGTTTGTAAGCTCTGCCTCAGCAGCAGATCAGCACCACCCTAACTATCTCCATCCATCTGCCGTGGTGAACCAAGAGACTGATTTAGATAGCATTTTCACGTTGATTGGAAAAGTTCTTCCCTTCGAAGCGTGTTTGTATCATCAAATCCTCCCCCTTTCGATCCAAGGGAGCAAGCTGCGACTGGGCATGGTCAATCTACAAGATGCAGCAGCTTTGGACTATGTGCGTCGCATTTTGGCGTTCCTCAACTACTCGTTAATTCCCCAAAATATTACTTCAGAAACCCACCATAAGGTGCTGTCGGCCTATTTAAACCTCGTTGAAAATCGTGCTAGAAAACCGTCTGTCCTCTCCCCAAAATCGGTGAGCAGATTAGGCACTAAGGCCCAGGCAACGCCTCCCCAACCCCCACCCACTAATCCTGCTTCGTTGAAAGAAACCCTCGTGCTGGAAAGTCCTGAGTCGTTGACGGACTGGAATATTCCTTCCCTGCACCGCAGCACGACTACCCAAGATGGCAAAACCTGTCTCCAAGAGGATGGGCCAGACTCTTCTGGTGTAGTCTTTACCGAAATTCAACCCATTCCGCACCCGCCTTTTGCGTCACCTAGCTCCAATCCGTCCCATCCGATCGAGGGCACGAGGATCGATCCCACCGCATTAACTCCTTCAGAAACCGCCTCAGAAGACAACCCCATTGCGACTCCCCAACGGAGCCAAGATCCATTGACATCGCCCTTAGAGGGAAATCGGAGCAATCCCCTGCCTAGTGATCATCCAGTCAATTCTGATCTGGCGGCTGCATCCGTGGCAGTGCCCCCCTTTCCCTGGCCAGAAAATGCGCTCCCATCCCTCAAAATTGCTCCCCAGTATCTAGACAGTCCCCCCGAAATCCTCAGTCACCTGCCACCTCAGCAACTCATCCAAGAACTCCTTGGTCGCATTGTGGAAGATGGAATTGGTCGGTTGTATTTTGAGCGTCAGACTCCAGGGGGGCGAGTACTGTGGAGCGAGAATGGTGTAGTGAAATCGATCCTGGACAACCTCAGCAAGGAATTATTTGACGGGCTGTTATATCAGCTTAAGCGCTTAATGCGTTTACCCTTGAAGCCGATCGATCGGCCCTTGCAAGTAGAGATTGAACGCCTGTATGAACGCAACCGAATTTTGCTACGGTTGCGCATCATCCCCAAACCGACGGGCGAGGAAGCGACCCTACAAGTGTTGCGCGGTGCAGCCTTGAAGTTTTATCAGCAGCAACAGTTAAGCAATCTCAGTCGAGATACGTTGACAATTGCCAAAGAGCTGCAACATAAAATTACTGAGTTACACAATCGTGCTCGTATCAATCTATCTTCTACAGATGGCAAAACTAGTGGACTGGATTTAGATCGCTTAATCCAATCCGTTGAAGACCAGCTCACGCGTCTGAAGGAATTAAAGCGTCAGCAGGAAGAACAAGGCCCTTCCTAGGATCAGCAATCCTTGGTCAGACGTCCTTTTGATCAGAAGTCCTTTGTGGATACCCGCTTTTAGAAAAAATCCCAACAAAAGGGGGGTGGGGTTTGCCAAGCTTGAGCAAAGTTGGCCAGGATTGACCGATCTCCCTGCCATTGGGCTTCCTCTGTCCAAAGAAGATCGTGAATTGTGCGGGCTCCAGAAAAGAGGACGCTGAGGGGTTCGATCGACAGGGTGAGGATGGCGGGGGCTTCGGCCAGCGATCGTGAAGGAGTGCAAGTCATGCGACCATCGGCACAATCAACCCACCATTGCGAGTCCCCTAAAATAACGTCCTGAACTTGCAAGGCGAAACTAAAGGGGACAGTCGGTTGCACCGGACGGCAATTGAGCGCGGCTTGGCAGTCTACTAAACGCCACATAAAGCTGCTGCCAATTTCTCCTAAGCGATGGCTGAACCGGAGGAGGATGCGATCGTGCCCTTGGGGGAGGACGCGATCCTGTTGTTGCAATAAATGGGGGAAAGGATCCCCACTGTGGGTATGCCAAATCAGTAGAGAAAATTGATCTCGCAAACTGCTTAGGAAGGTTAGAAGCCCTCGGTAGCCTGCTAGGTTTAAAGCCACCCATTCCCGCACGACGGCGATCGGTTTAGTGCCATAGATAGCCTGTTGTTCCACCCCCAACAGGACATAACCCAAGAGCGTTTCACCGTCCCAATAGCCCCATAGATCCTGACCTGGAATCGGTTGAAAAAACGCTTCCCATTGCCGATCGGATCGCAACAGCCAACCGTTATTGCGCAACGCTACCTGCTGGTAGAGGGCTTGAACCGCAGGTTGTTCCGTAGGACTGATGGGCTGGACAAGACCCGATCGAGGGTATTTAGGTAAGTGCTGCGGCGCGATCGGATATTGGTGCACTTGCCCAACCCAGCCCCAGCCCAAACTGCGATAAAAGCCGTGCTGGAAGGGATAGAGCGCTAGGAGTGGGACGTTGTTGGCGTAGGCCCGGTGAATCGCTTGGATCATCATGGTCTGGGCAATCCGCTGGCCTCGGCATTCCGGCGCAACCGCAACCCCCGCCACCCCGATCGCCGGGATAATGCGACCAAGGCAGGCAATCTGTAAATCCAGTTCGGCATAGGTTCCCACCACGCGATCGGTCTGGGCGTCTTTAGCCACCCAACGTTGCCGATCGGGAAACTGTACGCCTTGACCAAACCAGCCATCCTGCACCTGCTGATCGGACTGGGTGGGCACAAAGGCAAAGCGAGTCAGACGGGCGATCGTGGGTAAATCCGCCTCTTCCGCCAACCGTAACGAGAATAAGGAATTCTGCATAAAACAGCAGCCTAAAACATTAGAGGCGCAGCCCTAGTCATTATCCTAGGATCTACACCTCTTCAGTCGCCTATCAATTCAGTTATTAAACCACCCTCAAACTGGGTGGAGGGCTGATGGCAAAGCTAATTCCACAAATGGATTATCGATCCTTAGAAGGGCGGGATTTCAACTGTTGGGCACGGGCTTCTTTCCAAGCTTGAATCAGACGACCAGTATTGGTGCCAAATTCGTCAATACCTAGGAGAGAACCCACCCGATTTTCATCCCAAGATGCAGAGAATAAACCATAGGATAGGCCCAAGACTCCAAGGCCAAAGAACCCTAAACTCACGAGCAGAACTGCTGTATTCGGAATTTTGTAGTGGAGTTGAATTACCAGTAGGTAACTGCCCACAAAGGTTGCCATACCTAACAGGGTAGGAACTCCGCTGAAGAAAGCCATCCGCCGAGCCATTCGTTGACTGACAACTTCAGGAACCCCCATGCCACCCGGCTTTGCGCTGGCCGATCGATCGGCTTTTTCAGGTTGACTCTGGTTCTCAGACGTTGCTCGGGCCTCCGATAGCTTTGCTGCCTTTTTTTTCGAGGCACCTGGTTCAAAGGGAAGGCGTTCAGGAGCGGATTCTTGCTTAGACTTTTGCGGTTCAGCCGACATAGGGAGCACTCTGCCAATAAGTTCTTAACCGCGAATACCCAGACGAGTAATCAGTTCACGGTAGTGGGTATTGCTCTTGCCTTGGATATAGGCCAGCAAGCGCTTACGGTTACCGATCATGCGCAGCAGACCCATACGGGAAGCGTGATCTTTTTTGTTGGTCTTGAGGTGAGCGCTCAGTTTATTGATGCGCTCGGTCAAGATAGCAACTTGCACTTCTGCCGATCCGGTATCGGTTTCGTGGGTTTGGTAATCAGAAATGATTTCTTGCTTACGAATTTGCAGCAAAGCCATGGGATTATTGCGTTTCCTTGCTTTAAGTTTTAGACAGCAGTTAACAATACTAGCATAGGAACTCCCCGGTTTGGAAAGAGTCAAAGGAGATCACGATTTCTGCGTGGGCCACGGCGATCGCGCCGACAAAGTCATTGGTTAGCGGCAGTTCCCGCAATTGCCAAGCGGTGGGAGGACTTTCCGGTAGGGTGACAATGCGGACAATTCCTGCCTGAACCGATCGACCCAAGGCGAGTTCCAGTTGCTGGAGTTTACCTAACCCTTCCCCAGTGGCCTTAAGAAAGGCTTCTTTGCACGTCCAGTACCGAAAAAAAAGCGTTTCGCGATCGGCAAGCGGGGTTGCCATGATCTGGGCATGTTCTGCCGGGGCATAAAACCGGGCTGTGAGCTGGTCTAATTGCGGCATGGGACGGATTTTTTCTAGATCGACCCCGATCGCGGCACCCTGGGTGAGGGCAATGAGGGATTGGTCTTCGGAATGGGCCAAATTGAACTGCCAACCTGCCTCGGCGGGATAGGCCAATTCCGGTTTGCCGTGAGGCCCATAGGAAAATTGCAATCGCTCTGGCGCAATCCCCAGACATTGCCCTAGCAGCACCCGCAAAATGCCTCGCCCTGCAATGAACCGATCGCGGTGTAGGGGTTTGACAAAGCGATCGGCCCGTTGCCGCTCGTCGGGGGAAAGGATCTGGGCATAGGGAACCAGTTGGCTGCGATCGCAGTCGAGTCCCGCTTGCCAAAGGTGCACGGTTGCCATAGTCGTTTCCGCCTAGGCTGGAGTACTCGCGGGGGACGCTGGATTATCTGGCAGGGGAGGCCGCCACAGCAGATAGCCCAAGGTGCCCAGCAGCGGCAGGCAGGAGACGACCCAGAAAATTCGGCGATCGGTGATGCCACGCCTTGCCATGTCGTCACCCAGCAGCGTGGGAAACAGGAGCGAGAGCAAACAGAAGTCCAAACTCATGACATGGATAAACCGACTGGTGCGCCACTGTTGGACAAAATCGGCCCAATCACCTTGACTGAAGCCGAGGTAGAGCATGGTGCCTGAGGCGAGGGCAATGACGATCGCCAACCAGCGGGAATCCCACAGTTTAATGACCCAGTTTTTCGGCCCCGCAAAGGTGGGATTATCTTTGCGGAAAATCAGATAGGGCAGAATTGCGAAGGCCCCTACTGCAAAGGAAGCAGCAGAAAAGGCCCAGGCGGGAAGTTTTTGGCCGCGCCCATCGCTGTAGAGTAGGCAACTGTAGGCCAGGGGCAACACGCCCATAATGTTGAACAAATTGACGATCAGGGGATTAATGCCTTCAAATTTTCCGGTGGAGAGGCGAATAATCAGATCTAAGGTGTCCGGTCGATCGGGGGGAGCCAACAGGAAGGCGTACCCAACAAAACCGATCCACAGGACTGCTAAAAAAATCGATCGAAGTAGCATAGGAACTTGCCAGGAGTCTCGGTTTAAGGGTAGCAATAGGAAGCTGATCGGTCGTGGGATGATCAGGGTGAATTTCACTAGTTGCTTCAGTATAAGAAGAGAATGATGGCTGAGACGAGTCAATACTGCACCGTTCTGGTGACTGTGCCCAATGGAACGATCGCGGAGACGATCGCCCATGCCCTGCTAAAAGATCACTTAGCAGCCTGTGTCAGTCTATTTCCGGTCACCTCGATCTACACCTGGCAGGGCGAAGTGCAGCAGGAGAGCGAGCTGCAACTGCTGATTAAAACAGAATTGGCGCGGTTTAGTGCGATAGAGGTGCTGGTGCGATCGCTCCATCCCTACGAGGTGCCGGAAATTATTGCGCTGCCGATCGTGGCAGGCTCCCAACCCTACCTCCAGTGGATCGCGGAACAGGTTACGGAAGCGTAGCGATCGGCAGGCCAGGGAATCTCAGGTCAAGGAACCCTAGAGCGTTCTGGGAACCATGCCGAGGCGATCGAGCAGGTCGGCGTCATGGTTACGGGATGGGTTGGGGGCAGTTAATAGCACGGGGCCAGTGAAGATGGAGTTGGCTCCGGCGAGGAAGCACAGGGCTTGGAGCTCATCGCTCATCTGGGAACGGCCTGCGGTCAACCGCACGATCGCCTTGGGAAACAGAATGCGCGTGGTGGCAATCATCCGCACGAGGTCAATGGGATCGACGGGGGGCGCGTTTTCCAAGGGGGTGCCTGCGATCGGAATCAGGCTATTGATGGGAATGGACTCCGGGGTGGGATCCAATGTGGTGAGGGCTTCTAGGAATTCCAAGCGATCGGTTTCGGACTCACCCATGCCAACGATGCCCCCGCAGCAGACGGAAATTCCAGCATCACTGACCGCTTTAATCGTATTGAGTCGATCTTGGTAGGTGCGGGTGGTAATGATTTTTTCGTAGTAGTTGGGGGAAGTGTCTAGGTTGTGGTTGTAGGCAGTTAAACCCGCTTCCTTGAGTTGCTGGGCTTGGTGGGGTTGCAGCATTCCCAAGGTGCAGCACACTTCCATATCCAGGGCTGCCACCTGCCGCACCATGTCGAGGACGCGATCGAACTGGGCACCATCCCGCACTTCCCGCCATGCGGCCCCCATGCAAAACCGTGTGGCTCCTGCGGCCTTGGCGGCTTGGGCTTCTGCCAAAACGGTGTCCGTTTGCATCAGCGGTTCGGGCTTGAGGCCGGAGTTGTTATGGACGCTTTGGGAGCAGTAACCGCAATCTTCTGGGCAAGCCCCACTTTTGATGTTGCCTAAGGTGCAGAGTTGCATTGCCCGAGGATCATGGTTCGCTCGATGCACTTGCTGAGCCTCGAACATCAAATCGGGCAAGGGTTGGGAGTAGATTTGACGGATCCGATCGAGGGTTTTAGACGATGCAGCAGCAACCATAGGTTTCAAGGTAAAGACGCTAAAGGATGTACCAAATGAATCTAATTAATGATACAGATCTGCGTCCCCGACATGGTTTGGGAAAAGTGGAGTCTCTTTAGATGGGAGAAAGACCCAAGGGAAAGGGCTGCTCATCCCCCCAATGCAAGGTCTTTCTAAGCACTACGGAATGAAAATTCGCCTTGCGCCTTGGTAGTCTTCGAGATTAACCACGATATCCACTAAGCGATGAACGCAACGATCGCGGTAATCTGGCTCCGTCAGAAGTCGATTAATGTTGCTGATCGTAACGACGGGATAGGACAGGGGGGTATTTTCTTCGCGCATGACTTGCTCTAGGGAATCTTTGCCCTTCATACTACGATTCGCTGTAATCAAAATCATGCGGTGGGTTTGGGCGTACCGCCAAACCGTGCGATCGTCGCTGGTGGCCGCCAATCCAACTTCTTCAAACAGAACGAAACGAATTGTAATTAAGTCCAGCCAACCACTCGAAGCAAGACAACCCGCGAGAACTACAGAATGTCATCGTAAATTATGGTCAACTAGAAAATTCATACCTGCGATACGAATCTAGCCTCTGCTGCATGAAGTTTTGCCACAATGGCTTCTGTGCCTGGTTTGGGTGGTTTAGCAGTTATCCGAGCAATCCGTTCACGATTCTGTGCTTCGTAGTACTGCTTCAGTTCTTCAGTTTCCTGTAAGACCAGTTGATACTCGGCCTCAACCTCTGGACGATGGGCCTCAATGTAGGCGATCGCTGCGCAGACCTGTTCATTCGTCAGTCCCAGCATCGCCCGGATGAATTTAGCAGGGTAATGTTCTGTCAAATAATCCATGACATCGTAGAGGGTGATCCGAGTCCCTGCGATCGTCAATCCTCGCTCTGTGCGGATAACGAGTGCTTCTCCACTGGGTGCTAAAGTCATACCCATCAATTTCTAGAACTACTCCTATGTTAAACCACATAGTTATTTCGCGACCTTGGTTGGCCACGGGATAGCTGCCATGGGAGCGAGGGGACTCTGCCCCTTGGGGCACCGGATGCCCGCCTTAGCCTGATACAATTCACAGAATGCTTTGACAGGCACAGAATGCTTTGACAGGCGCAGAATGCTTTACCAGCCTGCCGAGGGTCTTTGGTAAGCCTAGGACGAACAAGCGTGGTGACGGTTCGTGGTGACGTTGACTGAACTACTATGGGCATTGATTGGGTTGCTCCTGACGATCGGGGGTAACTTTTTGAAGGCTTCGATCGTTGGGGTGCCTTGGACCTGGAGCTTGCAGGGCATTCCGGCGCATTTCTTAGGTGTGAATTACCAGATCGGGGCAGTTTTGCTGGTGGGTTGTTTGGGCGGCAAAAATGCGGCGGTGATTTCCCAAATTGCCTATCTGGGTTTGGGTTTGGTGGGTTTTCCCTTTTTTATGAATGGAGGCGGCATTGGTTACCTGCGGGAGCCGACTTTTGGGTACCTGTTGGGATTTCTGCCGGGAGCTTGGCTCTGTGGCTATTTGGCGTTTCGGGCGGCACCGCGTTTGGAATGGTTGGCGGTTTGCTGCTTAAGTGGGTTGGCAACGATTCATGCAACTGGGATGCTATACCTCAGTGCGGTGTATGGTCTGAAATTGGCCGATGCTAGTAAGGTTCCGTTGGTGCAGGCGCTGATGACTTATTCGGTGAATCTATTGCCGGGGCAGTTGGCGGTGGTTTGCGCGATCGCGTTGGCGGCCTATTCCGTGCGACGTGTGATGTTTTACTAGCTGGCGTGTATGCCCGTTTACTTAAAGTTCAACCTTATCGCTTGATTAGGCAGTCCCTATGCGCAATCCGTTATTTTGGCTACTGGCGATTTCCAGCCTGATTCTCGATCGGGTAACGAAGTTGTGGATATTGGATCATTTACCGCTTTGTCCTAAGGGTTGGCCGTTGGAGTTGTGCCACAGTATTGCGATCGTACCGGGGGTGTTTCACTTTACCCATGTGTGGAATGATGGGGCGGCTTGGAGCAGTTTTCGGGGGGCGTGGTGGTTGCCGTTTTTGTCGTTGGCGGTGAGTTTGGGTCTGATGGGGTTGGCGTTTTTTGGCCCGAGGTTAAGTCGTTGGGAGCAAGCGGGTTACAGTTTGGTGTTCAGTGGCGCGATCGGGAATGGCATCGATCGCTTTGCCTTTGATGGTCATGTGGTGGATTTTTTGGATTTTCGGTTGATTCATTTTCCGGTGTTTAATGTGGCGGATACGATGATCAACATTGGGATTGCTTGTTTGTTGATTGCGAGTTTCCGGCGTCCCAGCCCAGCGAGTAAAGAGGATTCTGTTAAATCCAGTGGGCAGTGATGATGCCAGAAGGGGATGGGTTGTTGTGAGGGTTTGTGTCAGCGGCGCTACCTACCAGCTTGCAACACTTGTTCAGCAGTCAGTTTCAAGCCTGAGAAAGTTGAAGATACAATGGGCTGATTGTCTCGAAATTGTTGAATTTCATAGTCTCCATTGACTAGGGTGCAAACGGAGAGGGTAGGTTGCTTAGGCTTCCCAATGTGGCGAGTTCCCCCGAGTCCTGCGTAGTCTGCAATCCAATATTCGAGGATGCCTAATGCTGCGTAATCTTCAAGCTTACGTGCATAATCATTTTGCCAGTTGCTACTGACGACTTCTGCTACAAATTTAATTGAGGTGCCTAGGGTTAGGATCGATTGTTCAGACCAAAGTGGTTCTTTTGTCAGTTCACTGCGATCGATCACTGCAATATCGGGACGAAAGGCTGTCATGCCAGTGTTATGGGGGCGCAACAGTCCCCGCTGAAGGACGAACCAAGGTAGACCTGCATTGTCGATCTGGACACAGATCTTCGTTGTGATGAAGGCTGCAACTTCTTCGTGCAGTCCTGTGGGTTCCAAATCAAATACCTCTCCATCGATCAGCTCATAATGGTTATCACTGCCATAGCGAGCAAGAAACGCTTCAAAGCTAAGTGGCTTCTGGTGAATTGCTGGATCAATTGCAATAGTCATAGGTTAACTTAGCCTAATTGATGCCTCAAGTCTATCAAATCAAGTCTGTAAAGTGTTTGATTCAGCTATTTGCGGGGGTGGATGAACTACTTTGGCATTTCCCAGGACTACACTCCCATGGAAGAGTTCGATCGTTGACTGAGGCGACGCATTCGGATGTGTTATTGGAAGCACTGGCGCAGACCGTTAGCGCAGCCTGCCGTAGGCATGGACACGCATAAGCAATTTTGGAAGAAAGCCCAAGGTTACGCTTAAGTCATCAGTGTTGTTTGCGCATCGACCTGATCCGCCTGTTGCAGACCCGCACGATGGGTGGTGTGGGAGGGGAGAGTTAAATTCCATCCTCGACCCGATTAGCTTGCCGTGGGAGCAGAAGATGCTGAGCAATTTAGAAATATATGGTACACAGCTATTGCACTACCTACTATTCGTTCATGTTCGCTAACCCATACATCAGGCATAGAAGATAGAACTTGAACTTTCTGCAAGAGTTGTAGGATACGCAAATTATTGTTTAGATTTCCATCAAAGCTCCGCTTCAATTCGGATTCCCAATAGCTTGCAGTATCACTTTGAACATAACCTACCATTGCTGCCTCTGGGTATTGTGATGCATACACTCCTTTGACAAAGCATTGCAACCCATCTTCACCTACATATTTTCCAATGGGGTAACCGTTTTTTCGTAATCGTTTAGCTTCAAATATATATTTGGGTCTTGGGCGACTGTGACCACTAACGACTACCAAATCTAATCGTCGCCTCTTTTTTCCTTTGCGCCCTTCAACACTAATCGGTTTCTCTTCATCAATAGAGTATCGATCAAATTTCTCTGGAGTAGAAGGGTTGTCAAGTCTTTTCTCCATTGCTTCCACTATCAGCCCTGTGATCTCCTCCTCTTGAAGATTGCAATGGATTTCTGCCAAAGCATCTTGATACCCCCAAGCAAGAAGCTGATGTGCATCTCGTCGAAACCCATAATCATACGAACTCCGCGCAAATGAGTTCAGTTCCTCTGCTCCCATTACCGAATCACCTCATGGAGTTCACGGTTTGCAGAAAGAATTTCTGCAATAATATCGTCAGCATCATTCAAAGCTTGAGTTCTAGTCCAGTCAATCAAACGTGGAGACTTACAAATATAGACTCTTGAATCCTCAAAAATACGAAGACTACGCTGCACATAGACCCACTGGCTAAACCTTTGTTTAGCTTTCTCCTGAATGTAATTCAACAGCAAAGATAAATCTCCCTCTGCCTTTTCAACAGTTACGTCTATTGAAGTAGAAGTAGCTGAACGGACAAACTCTGTTGAACATACAATCAATTGTTTTGAATAGGTCAATCCAACTTTGTGTCGAAGCCCACTTCCTTCAGTGAAGGCATCAAGTTCATTTCTCAAACATGAACCATAGCTATGCAGATGATCTTCTTCTGGAGGTTTTGTAGCTGATACAGCAGCTTTACCCTTGTTAAGTTGTATTCGAACCTGCATAAAATCTTTGGCAAGAATAGATAAATTTTGGGGCAACTCTATAATTCGCTCAACCTCCCTGTCAAGGTGTTCTTGAAGATGTGAAGTAGTTTCTGATCTTAGTTGTTCAGAGTTAGCAAGGTTCCTTTGAAGCTCGGCTAATTCAGCAATTTGCTGTCTAGAAAAGAAGGGAATTGGGATCTCTTTAACATCTTTTAAGAAAATTCTATTTCTGTCCACTCCCCATTGAGAACTTATGAAGAAAAGATAATACTGAATAATACTGGAACTAAGGAATACAGAAATAGCACGTAAATAATCCGCATCCTTTTTAGGAGCAGACAATCCTATTTGTGGGGCAGGAATAATGAAATCTAGATCACTGTAAATAACATATGATGGATTAAGGATTAAATGTGGTGCTTGAGTAATAGATAAACCCGCTTTTCCTCCTCTACGACGAATAAAACAATCTTCAGGTTTGATTGTTTGTAGCGCATCAGAAGGAATAGTCAAGCGATAGTTATAGTTATTGTCACGGCTATTCAATTTTCTGGTGTCAAGAAGTTTTTTCTGCTGAAGATAAGCAGCATTTTCTGTAATATCATCTCCTAAATTGGTTCTCAGTTCTAATCCTTGGCAAAGATTCCAACCTTTTTCATCGCTAAGTTGTCCAAGTGTTGTCTTGAACAATCGGCTTAAGCGCTTAATCGCTTTTGTATCTCGATAACTTCCCCATAAAGCCATTTTCCATGTAGATGGCTTTCCAATTTCTGCCTCTTCAGAGGGAATCACTTGAATTTCACTTTCATTGATTGTGAGCGACCAAGTTGAAAGCTTCTTACTACTTTCCCAAGGGCGATTAGAAATTTGATTGACAACAAAAGGAGCATAATGAACAATTTCAGATTTACTTGTATCAGGTGAAGCCTTTCGATAAATGATTGTTGCGGCAGGAGCTTCTCCCCTGCCACCAAAAAGTACATAAGCCAAGTTGGAAAAATTCGTAATTCTTGCAACCTCGTGCTGTGTAAAAAACAGCTTTCGGTATTTTTCGGATTCATGATTAAATAGGCTTTTAGCATGGATAAGCAGACCTACATATCCATTTGGGGTTAGTAGATCAACCACTCGCCAGCTAAAAGCTTCACAAACTCGATTTCCCGTAGCGGGTCTTTCCTCTATATTCCTTCTAATCCAGGAACGGGCTAATTCCTCATCAACTGTCTCTGGCTTAAGTTCAATCCAGGGGGGATTGCCTACAATCCAGTCAAACTTTTTATTCTGCTTCCAGAACTCTGACTCATCATCAAAAAAATCACATTCAAAGATTTGTGTGTTGTGGAGTGAAGGAAACTTAAATTGTTTGTTACGATGCAAATCTGGAGGGTCAATGTAATTTAGCAACGTCAAGATCAGGCTGAATTCAGCAACATAACAAGCCTCTTGATTTCTTTCCATACCATAGATACTTTCACACAGAATTTTTCGTAGCTCTGTAGGCTTCAGTTTATGGTTTGGGCTTTGTGCGAGCGCCAATTCAATCAGTCTGCGGTAGGCTAGCACCAGAAATATTCCGGAACCACAACATGGATCAAGAATTTTCATGCCACTCTGCAAAGGCTTAGATTCCTCTAATTCACACAACAAGTAATCTGCTACAGGTTCAGGAGTATAGACCGCACCAACTTTTTTACCTGTCCCTTGCGAATGTAGAAATTGTTCGTAGATAGAGGATAACGTTTCAACTGGAATGTAAGAGAAATCATAAGCCTTGAAATTTTCAAATTCAGCATATAACTGTCCTGAAATAGGATCATCCCCCTTAAATGTAGAAGCAACTAGAGACACAATCTCATCGCTCAATGTTGCTTCAATATTGGCAGGCAGGGGAAAAATCGCACCATTGAATTGATGTTCTAAAACCTCAGTTAAACGAAGTAACCCGGCTAGAGTCGCATTACGGCTTAGTACAGAATCTAGATTTATATTGTTTCCAACAAGCCATTCTTCCGAAAGAATTTTTCGATCGTAGAGATAGCGAATATAGACATACTTTCCAATCAATGCATGAATAATCGGTAAGTCTAATCTTCTACCCTTCAAGTATTTTTCTAATTCTTTGAGGTTATTAAGTAAGTGTGTATCTACCCTTTTTTCAGGAGTAATATACTTCGATTGAGTCTCCCAAATTTTCCCAGAATCTATGGAATCAGCTCTAAAATCTGCAAGCTGATCACGGAGACTTTCAAATGTTAAATCAATGACCTCTTTAATTTCTTTGACTAAACCCTTCTTCTCATTAGTTAGGGAAAAGTCAAATCCCGTATAAACTCTAATTTCATTGGGAAGAAGAATGACTATGAAAGGTGCATTTCCCAGGTTCCATAGTTTCTGATGAATTTCTCTCGCTTCATCTCTCGTTTTAGCCTGAGCGACATATACAGCCGGACGAGGCGGAAGAATCTTCTGCTCTGGGGGGCTGGTTTGAAAAACATATGCTCCCTGGACTCCTGCCTTCTTAGCTGCACGGAAAAGATGCTCAGTCAACGGCTCCTGCGAAGGCTCGCTGGCAGCACGATAATTTTGTGACTGGGCATATCCAAGTTCGTCTAAGAGTTGATCCAGGTTCAGAAAAACACCCCCAACATAGGCTAAAATCTTTATTTTATAGACATTACAGCCTTTTAGCGAAAAATTTTGGATTAAGTTACGCCCAATATTGTAGTACATAGGATCTTTTAAGGAAAGTTCCTATGCGTTCAGTAGTTACTTTGCCGGGAGTTTTCTGGGCAATCTCAGCACTCGACCAATATCTTTGCCCGTGCGCCTCGACCAACGAGTGAAGGCAAGCTAACAGGGGCACTTCACAGGCAGAAAATTCATTCTGACTCAGCATCAGCGCGTATTCACCTTCCTGTGCAAGCGCTGGTTTACTGCCTCACCACTAACTGAGCTTTTCATCATAAATATCAGTTTGAGGAGCAAGAAACAGTCTGCACTTTGATATCTACATGCAATGCTTTACGAAGGACATTGAAAATAAGTAGCTAGGCTGAATTAAATATAAAACGTTCAACCTTATAACCTTTGGGAAAATAGCGGTTTTCTACCCCAGCGATAACGGCCATGGCTAAGTCATAGGA
>NZ_JBLZFX010000124.1:0-14770 GCF_050753345.1 Alkalinema pantanalense CENA528
CCCCAAAATTTCTAGCCCCCCACCCCCCTTCTTTTTTCTTAAATGCTTGATTTTGCTAGGTCTTAGCTTACTTTAATGCTTAAGGTTGTAATCATTTTGATTACAGAGGGGCAAGATCTTGCGGCAGATCGATCGATCTGGCTTTGGTATACATGATCAGAGGTATTTGGTGATAGCTCTATCTATGGCAATTCTAGTAATTGCGATAAGAGTAACTCCTAATCCTAAACTTAAAAGCCCTCCCGCTAGCAACGAGAAGGCTCTTAAGGGTTTCGAGAATAGGACATCAGGTTAACTTTTATGCTTTGGCGGGCGACAAAGTTACCTGTGCTGTCTCCATCTTAGGGTGAACTTGCTGGTACTGGCAATGCTAGTCAGGTTCCTCTGTTTTGGTGCGCGCCTATTCCGATCGGGCAGTTGTCTAGATCTGGAGTTTGGCTATGGTACAAATGACGCGGCCTCGGTCACCCCGAGCCAATTTTCAATACATTCAAGAGTGGGATGACGCTTTTCTCTCGCTCTTTCCCCACCGTTATGATTACATCTGGGCCAAACCCACCCCAGCAGGCGAGAAAGTCCAGTGGCAAACGGAAAGTCGCCATCCCCTCAGCGATCGGGCGGTGCAGCAGGGCGGATTTCTCTACGGGGTACGCTTTGGGTCAGAAACCAGCTATGTCATGCTGGACATCGATATTGGCAGTCCTTACCACCCGCAGCAAGATCCTTTGGCGATCGCGCGGATTATGGGAGCACTAGAGCCGCTGGGTCTAATTTCCTACTTAGCCGTTACTTCTAGCTATAGCCAAGGGTTGCACTTATATTTGCCCTTGGATGAGGCCCAAACCAGTTGGAAGCTGGCCTTGGTCGTGTCCACACTCTTAGACAACCATGGCTTTAAAGTCTATCCAGGACAGCTCGAAATTTTTCCGAACCCTAAACCCTACATTGTGGAAGGCGAGTTCAGCTTATTTAACGCCCATCGGTTGCCGTTGCAAGTGGGTTCTTATGTAATGGATAGCGATTTCCAACCAGTGTCCCATGCTCAATCCCGTTTTGTCGAAATTTGGCAGCAGTGTCAGCGTCATAATTCCTTAGATCTGCTCGTTTTCAAACGAGTTCTTAAGCAAGCGAAACAGAGAATTCATCGCTTGTCTGGGAAGGCGGAAAAGTTTCTCAATGACCTAAATGCAGAAATTGAAGTTGGCTGGACAGGTCGGGGACAAACTAATCGATTGCTAGGTCGAATTACCTTAAGAACCTATGTTTTCCACCACGTTTTAACAGGTCAACAGCCGTTAGTTGGAGAAGATCTTGTCACTGAAGTCGATCGCATTGCCCGATCGCTTCCTGGTTATGAAGATTGGTGCCAACATCAACACGAGCTAAAGCAACGGATTGAAGAATGGGCTCGATGTATTGAGAATAGCCATTACTTTCAGTATGGTAAATCTACGATCGAGGATTCTAGTTCTCAAAGGCAGAAGAACGATCGAATTCAGAAATCTGAAACTCGGAAGAATGCTATCCGAGACAAGATCAATCAAGTTGTCCAGGGCTTAGTTGAACAAGGACTTCTACCCTCTGGGATTACCGATCGCTTTCAGTTACTGACTCACTATCAAATTGGTGGGAGTTCATTGTATAAACATAAGGATCTCTGGCATCCAGAATACATCTCAGGAAACGATCTAGATTCTAATTACCCTCAAAATTCCTCAAGCTTATTACATCCAAAATTGGGTAATTCCTTATCTGATCAGGGATTAGAGGATTTTTCACAGGATTGTGTTGACGATCGATCGGGTAATCTCGCGGTTGGTGAGCTTGTTGGGGTTTGGCAATCATCTGATCTGCAAGTACAGGATCTGTCAGTACAGAATTCGCAAGTACAGGATTCGCAAGTACAGGATTCGCAAGTACAGGATTCGCTATTGGAAGCTCAGTCTGAAGGGCCAACAGAGGCGTCCATAGCAGTGTCATTGCCCAGCGATCGGCGATGGTTGCAATCTCTCCAATGGGTCTATTCGTTGGTTGCGATCGTGAGATCGCTGTCGAATGCAGTGATTGGTCGGTGGGGCTGGCAACTCCTACAGCAAGTGCCTAAAGGGAATTCGATTCAGGAGAACCCATTGCCCAAGTTTGTCAGGCATTAGGAGCAGTCATCGATCGCTCAAGGAATCGATCGATCAAGGAGCCGAAAGCTGAAGCTTGAGAGGGATGGGTAAACCGTAACGTCACTCAATGTTGCTAATTGTTAAGGATTTAAATCTTGGCAATGTGCAGATTGCCGGATTTTTGTGGGCATTCTGGAAGCATGTTTCAATGAAGATTCAACACCGTCGCATGGCTACTATTACCCGTCGTCAGGAATGGGACAGCGTTCCTCGCAAACTTTCGTCACTTCCACCGTTGTCTATTGGACTGGCTGTTACTTTGGGTCTGTGTAGTCAGCTATGCGGACAATCGGTGGCGATCGCCCAAAATGTCGCCCAAAGTACTGGACTGCCAACTACGCCGTCTAATCTGGCCCCTGGGCGGATTGAAACCCTCCCTCCCGTGATGCCTTTGCCCTCTGATGTGCTGCCAACCCAGCCCAGCAATGGTGAACAATTGCCTTCCCCGCAACTGCCAAGTACCGATCCCCTGAGTAATGAGGATCTGACGGCCAAGGTGCGCGTCGATCGGATTGATGTGGTCGGTAGCACGGTCTTTAAGCCGGAGCAGTTTGCGACGGTGACAGCTCCCTTTGTGGGGCGGGAGATTACCTTTGCGGAGCTTCTGCAAGCTCGGGATGCCATTACCAAGCTGTATACCGACAGTGGTTATGTCACAACGGGCGCGATCGTGACACCCCAAACGCTGAAAGATGGCGTGGTCACGATTGAGGTGCTGGAAGGGAAATTAGAAGAAATTAAGGTTACGGGAAATCGGCGACTCAAAACGCGTTATATCCGCGATCGGATTCAACTGGGGGCGAAGCAACCGCTGAAAACCGATCATTTGCTCGAAAGTTTGCAAATGCTACGGTTAGATCCCCGAATTCAAGGGGTTTCGGCGGATTTACAAACGGGTGTACGGCCTGGGAGTAACATTTTGCAGGTGGATGTTCAGGAAGCAAAAACCTTTTTCGCCACGTTTTCCCTAGACAATGGTCGATCGCCCAGTGTAGGGAGTTTCCGGCGTAAGGTGGAATTTCAGGAAGCCAACTTATTGGGGTGGGGCGATACGATTACCTTTGGCTATACCAACACCAATGGCAGCAACGCGATCGATTTAAGCTACCTGCTGCCGGTTAATCCTCGGAATGGCACGGTGTCGTTTTCCTACGGAACGTCCTGGAACCGGGTGATTGAAGATCCCTTTAGTGTGTTGGATATTCAGTCAAAATCGCGCTATTACGACCTGAGTTTCCGCCAGCCCTTGCTGCAAAAGCCAACCAAAGAGTTTGCGGTGGGCTTTAGTTTCTCGCGGCAGGAGAGCCAAACGGAACTGGGGTTAGATAACATTGGGCCGTTCCCGCTGTCGCCCGGTGCGGACTCGGAAGGGAAAACGAAGGTCTCGGCCCTGCGCTTTTTCCAAGAATATACCCAGCGTAGCAATCGCCATGTCTTTGCGTTGCGATCTCAGTTTAGTGTGGGTGTGGATTGGTTTGGGGCCACGACGAACGAAGGTCAGCCCGATAGTCGATTTACCTCTTGGCGGGGGCAAGCCCAGTGGGTGCGGCAGTTGGCTCCCGATTCGTTGTTTTTGCTGAAGGGCGATTTGCAATTGACGAATAATTCCCTGTTGCCCCTGGAACAAATGGGCTTAGGGGGACAAGTGACGGTACGGGGCTATCGTCAGGATGCGCTGCTGACGGATAGTGGAGCCTTGGTTTCGGCGGAGTTGCGTCTCCCGATCGTGCGATCGACGAAATCAGGAACGCTGATACAACTAGCGCCGTTTCTCGATATCGGCACAGGCTGGAATTCGAAGCAAGATAACCCTGATCCGGAAACGCTGATTGGTGCTGGATTGGGCTTGATTTGGAAGCAGGGCAATAACTTGTCTGTGCGGCTGGATTGGGGGATTCCGCTGGTGTCGGTGGAAGGTGAGAAGCGATCGCTCCAGGAAAATGGGCTGTATTTCTCTGTCAATTACACCCCGTTCTAGCCCATTGTCGGGGGCCAAGCTGGGCAACTCTCCAAAAATCACTGGATAAACGAGGCAGGCTGAGGAAATTCCTTGGCCTGTTTTTACTGTAGATGGGGGATGGTGACACGGTTGCAACCTAGAAGGGCCATAGAGAAGTATTTAAATTATTTTGAAAGCAAAAGGAACTAGGTTTATAAAAATTGTGTAAATATAGGTCATTTTGGTGAAAATTTCGAGCATAGCTGTCAATTCTGATGTTATCCGGGAAGACTGGAGAAAGCTTGGTAATCTAATGGCTGACTTTAAGGAAGTGCAAAAATGAGAGGACTTGTTGGAGGACATCGATCGAATCTCAGCTTGTCTAGTGCTCTAATTTTGTCGGCTACTGTCAGTTTTGGGTGGATGCGTCCGCTGCAAGCTCAAGTCATTCCCGATGGTACATTGCCCAGTACGGTTTCTCAAAGTAGTAATAATTTTACGATCGACAATGGAGCACGATCGGGCGGCAATTTATTCCATAGCTTCAGCCAATTTTCAGTACCTAGGGGTGGTTCTGCCTTTTTTAACAACGCACTGACGGTTCAAAATATCTTTGCACGAGTCACGGGTGGTACAGCATCTAACATTGATGGACTCATTCGAGCCAATGGGACAGCGAATTTATTTCTACTCAATCCTAGTGGCATTCTGTTTGGCCCCAATGCTCGCTTGAGTTTAGGCGGTTCCTTTGTGGGAAGTAGTGCCCAAAGTGTTTTGTTTCAAGATGGTGGTCAATTTAGCGCAAGCAATACCATGGCTTCGCCCCTATTAACCATGAGTGTGCCTGTCGGCTTGCAAATGGGAACCAATCCCGGCCCTATCAATGTGCAAGGTGCGGGTCGTGCGACGATTTTGAGTGGTTTCTCAATTGTCTCCGGTTTAACCGGAAGCAATGGCTTGCAGGTTGCTGCGGGTAAGACTTTGGCGTTAGTCGGAGGAGATGTTGCCCTTAATGGTGGCGTGGTGGTTGCGCCGGGAGGGCGGATTGAGTTAGGGAGTGTAATGGGAGGCAATGTTACCTTAACCTCTAATCCCAATGGATTTTCCTTGAGTTACCCCAATGCTACTAGCTTTGGTACTGTGCAAATGACCCAGCGGGCTTTAGCCTCTGTGCAGGGTGTGCGATCGGGTTCAGTGCAAATCCAAGGCAAGCAAGTCAGTCTGCGAGACGGATCGATCGTTGCGGTGCAAAATTTGGGGAGTCAAAAGGCTGGAGATATCCGAGTAACGGCGACCGAAGCCGTGAATGTTATTGGGATGTCGTCGGATTTTAGGAGTTCGAGTGGATTGATCAATGAAACCCTAGGCACAGGTGCTGGAGGTAACATTGTCCTCACAACCCCTAATCTCACAGTTGATCAGGGTGGGTATGTTCTGACGCGCAACTTTACGGCTGCTCCAGGTGGCAACATTACGGTCAATGCTGACAACGTTTTGGTCGGTGGGGTTTTTCCTGGACGTGAAACTGCTGCTTTTCCTGTATTTTCTGTGTTGTTGGCTGCAACCTATGGCTCTGGGAAAGGGGGAAATTTACTTCTTAACGCCCAAAATGTGACCGTAGTTAATGGCGGAAATGTTGGGACACGAGTATTTAGCACAGGATCTGGAGGAGATACCTTTGTTAAGGCTGATACAGTTCGGGTATCAAGTCTTGGTACAGGGGATGATCCTGCTCTAGTGAGTTTAATCTCGGCTAATTCATTTGGTGTTGGGAATGCTGGCAATTTTTATATCGATACTCGTACCCTAACAATTCAGGATGGGGGGGTTGTTTCCGTATCTACCGTGCATCGAGGTAATGCAGGTAGTCTTTTTGTCAATGCTTCGGAGTCCATTGATGTCAGTGGCATGAAAAATATCAGTAATCCAAGCTATATTGGTGCTGTTTCCAGAATATATGATGTCAGACCTATTCCTGATTCTCAGGCTAACGCAGGTAATATTACAATTCATGCACCTACTCTCAATATTCGTGATAATGGAACTGTTTTCGTTGCTAATCAAGTGTTAGGCAATGCGGGCGAACTCAAAATTTATACAAATGAGTTAAGACTGAGCGATCGTGGAAGTATATCAGCATCCACTAAGGTAGGAGAAGGTGGAAATGTTGCGCTCTATGTGCGAGATTTTCTATTATTGAAGAATGAAAGTAAGATTACTGCAACTGCTGGTGGTACGGGCAATGGTGGAGAGATTGAGTTAAATGCTCCATTCATTGTGGGAATCGGTAATAGTGATATTATTGCAAGTGCATTTAAGGGCCGTGGTGGCAACATTAATATCACAACTCAGGGAATATTTGGCCTGAAATATAGAAATCAATTAACCCCAGAGAATGACATCACTGCAAGCTCAGAATTTGGGATTAATGGAACGGTGCAAGTGAATACGATCGGCACTGATCCGAATGCAGGCTTAACAGAATTACCCGTCAATGTAGCCGATGCCAGCCAAAAAATCGCGACAGGTTGTTCCAGTACCCAAGGAAGTCAATTCATTGCGACAGGTCGAGGCGGTATTCCCCAGAACCCTAATCAGCAAGTGACAGACGATCGGACTTGGAATGACTTGCGTGATTTGTCTGCCTACCGTGGCCAGCCCAGCACGATCGCCGAGCAACCAACGACTCAACCTGTACTTGTGCAAGCGTCAGGGTTTGAACGGAATGCTGATGGGTCGATCGCCCTGATTGCCAGCCCTACGCCCGTGACTACACCGTCGATCTCAACCTGTAGTGGACAGGGTATGAAAACTGCTCATGCTCTCTAAAGATAGAAAGCTGGATTACGTTAGTTCACTGAGCTAGACGTAACGGTATCCGGGCATCCTAGATCAGAAGTTTCTAAAGTACTCTGATGAAAGCTCGGTCGATCGTGGGTGTGTTGGGCTTGTTCGTGGGTTGGCTGTCGGGAATAGACTGTGCCATGGCGCAAGTGATTCCGGACGGTAGCTTGCCGACGACAGTGACCAGTCCCGATGCCCTGAACTTTACGATCGACAATGGAGCACGATCGGGCGGTAATTTATTCCATAGCTTCAGTCAATTATCCGTGCCGACAGGCGGTTCAGCCTTTTTCAATAATGCACTGGATGTGCAGAACATTTTTGCGCGGGTGACGGGGGGGAACGCATCCAACATTGATGGACTCCTGAGAGCCAATGGCACTGCCAGTTTATTCCTGCTCAATCCCAATGGTATTTTATTTGGCCCCAATGCTTCGTTGAATCTTGGCGGTTCGTTTATTGGCACTACTGCTAGCGGTATCCAGTTTGCCGATGGAACAGTATTTAGTGCAACGAATCCTAGTAGCCCGCCACTATTGACGATAAGTGCGCCGATCGGCTTGCAAATGGGGCAGAATCCAGGGAGGATTACGGTTGAAGGGTTGGGACACAACATCATCAACGGATACTTTACACCTTTAGATCGCAGTCAAAACCCTACTGGTTTACAAGTCAAAGCAAACAACACACTAGCATTGATTGGAAATGAGGTAAGTTTTTCAGGGGGAATTGTGGTAGCTAACGGAGGTGGACATCTAGAAATAGGGAGTGTCCAACAAGGGCAAGTTGGACTTAATGCCACACTTACGGGATGGGTAGGAGACTACTCCCAAATACAGCAATTTAATAACATCCATTTAGCCCAAAAATCCATGCTCGATGCAAGTGGCAGCAATGGTTCAATTCAAGTACAAGGAAAAAATATCAGCTTGAGTGAAGGCTCTACTTTGCTCCTGCAAAATTTAGGGGCAGAATCAAAAGGGATTACTCTTCAAGCCACAGAAACATTGAATTTGACAGGTAGCATCCCAGAAAAAAGACTGGGTAGTTGGATCAGAATCGAAAACCTGGGAATAGGTTCATCAGGAGATATTGTAGTTTCCGCCAATCAACTTTCTGTGCAAGATGGTGGACGAATTGAAACGGTAAGTTTTAGCCCAGCCAATGGCGGAAATGTAACTATTGATGTGCAAGAATCTCTTGACCTTAATGGTTTTATTTTGGCTGATCCGGGTGTGACCTCTTTAATTGGTACAACTACGATTAACTCTGGTAAAGCTGGCAATCTTAACATTTCATCAGACAAACTGAGAATTTTCAATGGTGCTGGTATCAACTCTCTGACTTTCGCTGCTGGAGACACTGGCGCGATGCAAATCAATGCCAAAGACTTGATTGAAATCGTCGGTAACAACCCCTTTATTTTATCACCTAGCTCAATCTCTTCAACTACGACTGGTACTGGTAATGCAGATAGCATAGTGGTTAACACATCTCGATTAATCGTTAGAGATGGAGGAGGTTTAGGATCTAGTACTCTATATCAGGGTGGATCGGGGAGTGTGAGAATTAATGCTTCAGATTACATTGAGGTGAGAGGTAAAGCGACCGGTTCAATCATCAGCAGTAGCATTGCTTCCTCATCTGAGATTCTCGATCCCATCACTCAAGCTATTATAGGAGTACCACCCATTCCCACTGGTGATGCTGGTGCTTTAACCATTAATACTCCAGCATTACGCATTTTTGATGGTGCATTTATCAGTGTCAAAAATGATGGCCCAGGTAAAGCCGGAGATATACAGATTAACGCCAATTCAGTTTTTCTTAACAACCAAGGTAGTATCTCTGCATCTACTGCCTCTGGTAATGGGGGAAATATTAACTTAAATCTGCAAGACTATCTTCTGATGCGGTACGGTAGCTTGATTGCTGCCACTGCGCAAGGTGATGGCGATGGAGGTAATTTGTTAATTAACGCACCTATAATTGTAGGATTAGAAAATAGCGATATTGTCGCCAATGCTGTCGAAGGACGGGGCGGGAACATTAATATCTCCACCCAAGGCATTATCGGTCTGAAATTCCGGGATACCCTCACCCCAAGAACAGATCTGACCAACGACATTACTGCCAGTTCCGAACGCAACATCAATGGCAGCGTCGAAGTCAACAATGTTGGCGTTGATCCGAACTCTGGCTTAGTCGAGCTATCCACAACCCTGATTGATTCAACTCAACAAGTCGCAGCGGGTTGTTCTGGCACTCAAGGCAGTAGTTTTGTGATCACAGGACGAGGTGGAGTGCCTCAGAATCCGGCTCAAGAGGTGACCCACGATCGGACTTGGAATGACTTGCGTGATTTGTCTGCCTACCGTGGTCAATCAAACACGATCGCCGCAAAACCCACAACTCAACCTGTACTTGTGCAAGCGTCAGGGTTTCAACGCAAGGCCGATGGGTCGATCGCCCTGATTGCTAGCCCTACGCCCGTGACTACACTGACGATCGCGACTTGTAGTCAGGGGGCTAAGATGGCTGCAATGGCCTATCCGTAAGACTACTATCAGCGAAATCGAGCGGTTTGAGGTCTCATTCTCCGCTAAATCTTGCAAAATTAGCCACGATGTTCCTAACCATGGTGACTAGGGCAGACTAGCTTCAAGTTTGTTCAAGATCTTTGTGTAATTAATTGGTCAAGGAGCCGGGTTGTATGTGTGGGAGAATGGTCAATGCATCGTTTTTGGCGATCGGCCTACTTGCTGTAAACACCATCCCTACGCTGGCTCAAGTTGTACCTGACGGTAGCTTATCAACACAAGTCACTTCGACGGGCAATAATTTCACAATTAACAATGGGAATCTAATCGGCGGCAATCTTTTTCACAGTTTTAGCCAATTTTCAGTACCCACGGGTGGTTCTGCCTTTTTTAACAACGCACTGACGGTACAAAATATCTTTGCGCGGGTGACGGGTGGTACAGCCTCGAATATTGATGGACTCATTCGAGCCAATGGGACAGCGAATTTATTTCTGCTCAATCCCAGTGGCATTCTGTTTGGGCCAAGAGCATCGTTGAATCTTGGGGGTTCATTTCTTGGCACGACGGCGAGTCGTATTCAATTTGCGGATGGAACCGAGTTTAGTGCCGTCAATTCCGCAACACCTTTGTTAACCATGAGTGCACCGATCGGCCTGCAAATGGGGAACACGGCTGCTCCTATTACGGTTAATGGCAGCCAATTGAGGCTGTCCGCCAACAAGACCATGGCACTCGTAGGGAATGATGTCACGTTTAATAGAGGGCGAGTGACCATTGTAGATGGGCATGTGTCTATTGGCAGTGTTGCTCCCAACAACAATGTCAAGCTATCCACCCAACCGTTTCAATTAGATTACAGTAGCGTCAATCAATTCAATAACATTACTTTCAATGCAAGTACTGTTAATACCAGTGGATTGATGGGTGGAGCGATTACTTTGCAAGGTAAGGCAATTACGCTCTCCCAAGGGTCGATCCTGGCTTCTCATACGGGGGGTACCTCTCCCGGTCGGGGGATTTATTTAAAAGCCAGTGAATTAGTTGACTTGCAGGGGGTTCCTACCAGTGCTGCGAATACTGCGATCGCGGCCCACTCCCAACTCAGTGCTACAGCCAAAGGGGGTGACGTAACCATTGAAGCCCCGTATTTTCGGATGACGAATGGTGCAGTCGTTGATTTGAGATCAATAGGAGCAGGTGATTCTGGGAACATCATTGTCAAAGCCGATAAAGTAGATATTATTGGAGAAGCTATTAATCCAATCACAAGGCAACGGGTCAGCATTAGTACTCTTGCCTCCAATACCATTCTCGGTTCATCGGGGAGAGGCGGAGATATCATAATCGAGGCAACTGAGGTCAATATTCGTGATGGGGCTGAACTGCGTGCCAGTGCCAGAGGCAAAGGCGACGGAGGCAATATCTACATCTCTAGCGATCGGTTGAATGTTACAGGAGAAACCGCAACAGCGGAACCTGCCTTCTTGACAGGTATGACAACGAGTAACCGGGAATACGCCACAGGCAAGGGTGGAGATATTGTTCTCAATGTTCGTCAGATTGCTGTATTAAACGGGCCTGGAATCAGAACCGGAACCTATGGAGAAGGAGCTTCGGGAAATATATTGGTCAATGCTGATGAAGTCACGATCGCGGGAAGTTCATCAAAGGGTGTTTCTAGCCGATTTTTCTCTTCTGCGAATGGCAATTATAATTTCAACACTCAGCAATTGATTAGTTTGGGGCAGGCTAATGGGGGGGATATTACCTTTAATGTCAATACTTTGAACTTGCTGGATGGAGGACGGATTTCAACTTCTACTGAGACCTATGGTCGTTCTGGAACACTGTCCATTCAAGCACAATCAGTCAATATTGCAGGGGTCAGTCGAACTCCAGCAGAAAGCCTGTTGTATTCCCTAGATGCGACAGGTCCCAGTGGATTGTCCGCTTCTTCCACAGGGCCAGGTCATGCGGATTCCGTATACCTCTCTACTCAGAATTTGCAGCTTAGCAATCAGGGTGAAATTGTTGTCAGTGGTCAGGGCTTAGGAGATGCGGGTAATATCTTTATCCGAGCGAATGACGTTCGCCTTGACCAAGCCGCTAGATTACGGGCTGAGGCAACGGCTGGGAGCCAAGGTAATATCAATCTGATAGCTAATACTTTACTACTGCGTCACGGTAGTGTGATTACTGCCAATGCTTATGGGACTGCTAACGGGGGCAACATTATTCTCAATGTTCCTATTATCGTTGGCATTGAAAATAGTGACATTATCGCCAATGCAACTAAAGGCCGAGGCGGTAATATTAATATTACAACTCAAGGCATATTTGGCTTAAAGTATCGCGATCGCTTAACGCCTGAGAATGACATCACGGCTAGTTCAGACTTTGGGATTAATGGAAATGTGCAGGTGAATACGATCGGAACTGATCCCAATGCAGGACTAACAGAATTACCTGTCAATGTTACTGATCCTTCACAAAAGATTGCAACAGGCTGTACTCCGAATCAAGGTAGTCAGTTTGTGGCAACGGGTCGAGGCGGTATTCCCCAGAATCCTAATCAGCAAGTGACAGGCGATCGAACTTGGAATGACTTACGCGATCTGTCTGCCTATCGTGGCCAGCCAAACACGATCGCTGAAAAACCGACAACGGAACCTACACTGGTGCAAGCGTCAGGGTTTGAACGGAATACTGATGGCACGATCGCTCTAGTTGCTAGCCCTGTACCCGTAAATCCACCGTCGATCGCGACCTGTAGTGGTTCCAGCCTCAAAACGGCTCATGCCTTCTAAAGATGGAAAACTAGATTACGTTAGTTCACTGAACTAGACGCAACGGTATCCGGGCATCCTATGCCAGAAGGGTCTGGAGTGCTCTGATGAAAGTTCAGTCGATCGTGGGTGTGTTGGGCTGTTTCGTGGGTTTGCTGTCAGGAGTAGACTGTGCCATTGCGCAAGTGATTCCGGACGGTAGCTTGCCGACAACGGTAACCAGCCCCGATGCATTGAACTTTACGATCGATGGTGGCGGGCGATCGGGCGGCAATTTATTTCATAGCTTCAGTCAATTGTCCGTGCCGACGGGCGGTTCAGCCTTTTTCAACAATGCACTGGATGTGCAGAATATCTTTGCGCGGGTGACGGGAGGCAGTGCATCTAACATTGATGGACTGATTAAAGCCAATGGCAGTGCCAGCTTATTTCTACTCAATCCCAGCGGCATTTTATTTGGCCCTAATGCCTCGCTAAATATTGGTGGCTCATTTATTGGCACCACTGCTAGCAGTATCCAGTTTGCTGATGGGACAGTGTTTAGTGCAACGAATCCTAGTAGCCCGCCACTACTGACGATGAGTGTACCGATCGGCCTGCAAATGGGCAATTCTTCCACAATCACTGTGCAGGGACGAGGCAATGATGCGATGTTTCCCACTGCGAATCCAGGGATGGTTGCCAGTCCTGGAAAAACGTTCGCTTTAGTGGGGGGGAATGTCACATTTTCTGGCGGTGTTGTCACTGCACCCGCTGGGCGAATTGAATTAGGTGCGGTGACTAACGGGACTGTCGGCTTGGCTAAGACATCTGTGGGTTGGCAATTGGGATATGCCCAAGCGCAGGAATTGGGTAACGTGAATTTAACCCAACGATCGTCGTTGTGGGCTCCGGCTACGGTGACCACTCCCTTTGGCGGGATTCAAGTCGTGGGACGGGATGTGGTCTTAAACCAATCTCAAATTGCAGCAGCAGCGATCGGCAATGGAACCAGTGGCAATATCCAGATTCAAGCCCAGCGATCGCTGACTCTCGGTGGCATCTATGCCAATGCTCAAGCTCCCGGTGCTTGGATTGTGAATTTTGTGGGCCAGGGAGCCGGTGGCAATAGTGGAGGTATCAGTGTTCAAACCGGTAACCTGGTGTTGCAGGATGGTGCCGCGATCGAAACCCTGAGCTTGGGGGCTGGTAAAGCGGGTGACCTTCAGGTTCGGGCAGAGACGATCTCCGCCCATGGGACTGTTGCCGTCAAATCGCCCCTTTTCCCGAGCGGGAGCAGTAGCAGTCGCATTGGCAGCAATGTTTATGCATCTGGATCAGGGGGCAATTTGGATATCGCTGCGCGGCGAATCCAACTGACCGATAGTGGGTTTATCGGGACATTAGGTTTACTTGGTGCAACAGGATCGATCGGCAATGTCACGGTTGCTGCAACGGAAGACATTACCGCTAGTGGAATTAGCCCCCTCAGTTTACTGTCCAGCGGGATTGCCAGTGATACGTTTGGGCGGGGGAATGGGGGTGCTGTGCAACTTTCTACAGGCACCCTAAACCTTACTAATGGGGCGCAAGTGGGAACCATAACCGCACGGTTAGCAGGCGTTCCTGGGTCGGGCTTGGGCAATGCAGGCGATGTCACCGTGACCGCTCGCGAGTCCATTACCCTCAGTGGAACAAGTCCGGATCGTCCCAACCAAATCAGCTACTTGGGCAGTGGCACCATTGGGGCTGGTAATGGGGGAACGGTGAGGGTGATTGCGCCCAGACTGCTCCTGGAGGGGGGAGCCGGATTAGGGACTTCAACATTACCTGTAGTCGGAAATTTAGGCGATCGAGCCCAAGCCAATAATTTAGGCAATGCGGGCGATGTACTGTTGCAAATTGCTGATTCCATCGAAGTGCGTGGGTATCACCCGTTTCCCATTCTCCCCAGCTCATTGGGCAGTTTCACCTTTGGGAGTGGTCATGCGGGTAATGTGATCTTGCAAACCACCCATCTAGCGGCTCGCGATGGGGGAAGTATCCTGAGTGCAACTTCTGCGACGGGAAATGCAGGAAATTTAACCATTCAAGCGAAAGATATTTTGATTGACAATTACGCTTCGATCGCGACTAGTGCTTTTCTTTCAGATTTCATTGGGCAGCAATTTTACAACTTGCCCGATCGTCCTACTGGCAATACTGGGGAACTCACTTTAAATACAGAACAACTGATCATTCGTAATCAGGGGATGGTGAATGTATACCATCGTGGCATTGGCGACGCAGGGCAATTAAATATTCAAGCTAATCAAATCATTTTAGATAGCGGAAATATACGGGCTTCGACATTTTCAGGACAAGGGGGCAATATCCAACTCCAAGCCCGTGATTTGATTTTGCTGCGTCACGGCAGTCAAATTACAGCAACTTCTGGTGGAAGTGGCAATGGCGGCAACATCACAATCCGAAACCAATTTCTAGTCGGGACTGAGAATAGTGATA
>NZ_JBLZFX010000125.1:0-14611 GCF_050753345.1 Alkalinema pantanalense CENA528
CCTCAATGGCTTTCGCTATCACGATAACTGGTTACGCAACTTCCTGATTGCTTCTTCCTGCAATGGCCGTGGAACGGCGAAACCTAACAAACACAAACTTGATTAGAACTAGGAGAATTTAAAGTTAATTGGGATATTCGCAGTCTTGGATGGTTAGCATACATGCTAGCTACCACATATCACGAGACAGCACAAACAATGCAACCAATCTCGGAATATGGAGATGATGAATACTTTAGAAAATATGAAGGTCGCTTGGATCTAGGGAACACCTGTAAAGGTGATGGGGCTAAGTTTCATGGACGCGGTTACGTTCAATTAACTGGACGGGCTAACTACGAAAAAATGACGGCGGTTGTGAGGAGCTTTTACCCAGAAGCCCCAGATCTTACAGAGAACCCAGAGGCTGCTAAAAACCCTAATTATGCAGCCATCATTATGTTCTACGGCATGTTTATAGGGGCATTTACAGGACAGGCTCTCAAACATCATATTGGCAATCCAGAACAAGGACAGAAAGTCGATTTCTACAACGCCAGGAGAATTATTAACGGAACAGATAAAGCTGAACTCATTGAGGAATACGCTAGCAAATTCAATTTCGCCCTAGAAAAGGCAGGAGCAAAAACAGAAGTTCTCTGTTAAAGACCATTTGACTTTCAGATCAAGTTCAATCCTTAGGGATTGAACTTGACTCCATGTTTGAGATGGTCAAGATATTGTATCAGTGATAATAAATATGACTAATTCTAGAATTCCATTTTTAATCGTTATCATTACAGTTCATTAAAAAATAAATACTAGCTGAATTACCCAGTTTTTTCCGTCTTGTACGAGTTCGATCGAAGGTAAAATCACGGGAATAAAGTTGTTGATTGGGGCGTAGCGATCGCACCATCATAGGCTCTGAGACTAACGATGTTTTATATTCAACCATAGCCTACACCCTTTCTTTTTGAATTACTTGAAACTCAATCTGGGTCAGCCTTTCTTCTTACTTTCAACACCTTGTGTCAGTCAATCAGGGGGTTGTTAGTCAACCAAGCTTTCTAGATCAAGCACCAATCACTCTCGTCTGAGCTTTAAACTCTGGCTGAGACTTAGGAATCACCCGAATCTCGACATCACTTCCCAGCTCATTCAGGAATCTAAACAGTCGTTCTGTTGAAAAAGCAGAAAGTCTACCATCAAGAAGCGCAGAAAAATTAGACGAATCAATCCCAAGCAGCTTTACAGCCTCAGTTTGAGTTAGTTTCTTAGCCTCAATTAAATGACTGATTTGTCGAACTAATTCTGCTTTCATCAACAATTCATCAGAATTAGCCAGTCCCAAATCTGCGAACACATTCCCACTACTAGATTGAATCTTAATTTCCTCACTCATCATTATCCTCCTTTGGGCGATTCTTGTAATATTGCTCGTAATGCTCTTTCGCTCGTTTTAGGCGTACCTCAATCAGTGCAAGATCTTGCTTAGGCGTTTCAATCCCACGCTTAGACTTTTTCTGAAACACATGTAGGACGTAGACAACTTCCTCAAATCTCACTGTATACACAGCCCGATAGGTATCTCCATCAAAGTCTTGCACAATTTCCAGAACCGCAGCCCCCTTAAAGCCCTTTAGCGGCTTAGCATGAGGATGTTTCTCTCCACATTGTGCTCGATACAGTGCATATCCAACAGCTTGTTGAACAAGCTCAGGCAACTTTTGCAAGTCGTCAAGTGCACTGGCAATCCATTCAACAGGTTTCAGAGACGAATTCATAGTCTCGATCATGCCAATCCTGGCATCATTCTGTCAAGCTAGATCATTCTCACCCCGCACAAGGCGAGCTTTAAGATTTCAAGTTTATCTGCCATTCCATAACTTTGTCATTCACCCACACCGTTACTAGGCTAAATGCGACAGTAGAACTAAAAAATAAAAATCAGTTTAATTGACCAGTTTTTTCCGTCTCGTACGAGTTCGATCGATCGTAAGAATTCACGAAAATAAAACCGCCGCTCTGATTCTGATAAATCCAACCAAAACTGCGGAATCGACACCGTTTGCGCGATCGCGGGTAAATTGACCGGGGGCAACTGGGATAGACGACTTTGCAACGCAGACATTTCCGTGCGTAACTTGTATTCCCGCAATTGCGCCGTTTCCGCATCCAACACCCCACTGACAATCAAATCCGGCAACTGTTCAATAATCTTCTGCTTCCCTACGATCGCCGCATTCATTCCCCGTTGTATCTGATCTAAATCCGGCAATTTCAACTCCGCCACCGCACGGGGCAAGTCTTCACAAATTCGTTCGATCGCCTGTTGCAGAATTTTTTCATAGGCGATCGCCTTACATTTCGGTTGTAACGGACAAGCCGTAGGTCGCAGGTAGAGATACTCCTTCGCATCCTTCACATTTTTCCGCGTCACCTTCGGCGGCACCACCCGCGTCACCGTCATCGGCGACTGGCACCCCTGGCACTGCACCAACCCCGCCAACGATCGTGGTGCACTGGCCGTCCGACTAGGCAACCGTCGATTGCGTCGCAGCAGGCGATCGATCTGAGCCGCCTCCTCCCGCGACATAATGGCCTCGTGGGTATCCGCCACCACCTCCCCACCCTTAAATTCCAAATCCCCACGATAAACCGGATTGGTCAACCAGCGCTGTCCTGTGGACGGCGAAATCTTTTTGCCATACTTCTTGGCAATGTGGCGCACCGCCCCCCGTAGAGACCCAAAGAGTAAAAATTGCTCAAAAAACTCTTTCACCACTGGAGCCGTCGTGCGATCGACCACATAGCGATTGCGGCTACGGCGATACCCATAGGGCGATCGGCCAGGGGGCGGAATGGCCTTAATCCGGTTCCGGGCATGGCCTTGCTGGATTCGTTGACTCCGTTGATTCCGTTGCAGTGCTTGAATGAGTTTTAAAACATCCGATCGAA
The DNA here is from genome assembly GCF_050753345.1 of Alkalinema pantanalense CENA528. Classification (NCBI taxonomy): domain Bacteria; kingdom Bacillati; phylum Cyanobacteriota; class Cyanophyceae; order Leptolyngbyales; family Leptolyngbyaceae; genus Alkalinema; species Alkalinema pantanalense. The sequence continues at coordinate 2,941 of NZ_JBLZFX010000125.1, forward strand.
TGTGACCATCAGCAATCACATCAGAATTATTATCCGAGCTATCTCTAGCAGCATCGATCGGATCGATCGTCACCACCCGAATCGATAACTGCTTTAATTCCGCCAAGCGATCGCCAATCGTCTGAACTGAATCCCCTAATTCCTCTAAGCGTCGTAACAGTAAATAATCTGCGGGTTGTGTTTGACAATCACGGATTAATTGTTGCAATTGCGATCGAGGATTTCCCTCCACAGCAAAATCCTGATAGACCCGATCGACCTCCCAACCCCACAACGCCGGATCAGGACTGGACTCCAACAAAGGATGACTATAGAGATACGCCAAAATCCGCATCGATCGCCGCCTTTTGCAACCTTTTCACCCAACACACAAGTTCCTATTTTCCAGCTCCACTTTCTCCAATCAAATTTGCAAGCATTCAGTCTTAATTCTGAACTTCACCTAACTCAATCACATGGCCATCAGGATCTTGAACAAATAGTGCAGGCCGCCCCGATGAACTCATTTGATAGACATACCCCGCACGATCGAGAGTAACTTTAATCGCTTCTAAATCTATCACCGCAAAGGCCAAATGTGGATTGCGGCCCCATTTCTCAGCTAAGGGTGTCGATCGACCCGGAATTTGCGGCACTGACCCCTCAGCCCTCGCTTGCATTAAATGAATTTGAATTCCCGCAATCTCATACCAAACGCCGGGAAATTTCAAATTGCGCTCCACCTTGGGCAATCCCAACACCGTGCCATAAAAGTGTTCCGATCTTGTTAAATCTTGCACCACGATCGCGGCATGCAAAAACTGTGTGATTTTCAGCATAGTTGCTCACCAATGCCAACCTCTTCCCATCATCACGCATCCTGGATGGTTCAATCCAGCCCGCACATAACAATCAATGACTCCAGCCCTTAAGAACTTATTAAAAATCACCGAACTTAGCGATTTTTTCGCTAGGGTAGAACTAAAGATACCTCCTAACTGCGTCTCCCGCCCCGATCGAATTGCCGCTTCTTTTCAAAGCCAGCCGCAATTTGACGGGGTTTTAGTTTGATGGCGTTTGAGTTTTTTATGGACAGCCTCTGCTATTAAAGCAATTGACCCGTCAATCCTCTAGCAAACCCCAACCAAAAACTATCACACTCCAACAAAAAACCTGAAGCAATGCGCTCCAGGCTAGTTAGATCACGTAGGATTTTATTTAATTTCAACCCAAGGCTTTCAAAATTGGCGCTGAAACAACAGGCACAATCTTACATCAAGCCCAATTGAGCCAAGATACCCCGGCCAGTCAACAGCTCAGTGGCAAACCCGATCGCCAGACCCAGCATCGCTAAACGACCATTCCAAGTCTCAGCAAAGTCGGTGAAACCCATTTTTGATTCTTGTTTCTGCATGTCCCAAATCCTCCAGTCGTGGATTGAGTTTGTACGCTTATATTAACATTTGTAACAGAGATTGACAACAAATCGTTTTTGGCAGTCTGCATGGAGCCATGACAATGGATGCCCCTGTATTTTCTCAATACTTCTGGTCTAACGCGCCATCAAACCTACCTCCTATAGAGCCTGTTTGAAATCTATGGTGATAACCTTGACTTCCCAAGGCTTTTAGCATGATTTGAGGATATACCTTGAAATGTGCTCCCAGAAGGGATTCCGGCAACAATCTCAAATGGGTTCTATAAATGGTTTAGTATCACGAAATTGGTAGCGTCACGGTGAATTCGGTTCCCTGTTCCCATTGGCTTTGAAATTCCAACTTCCCTCGGTGCTGTTCCACGATTTGGTAGGCGATCGGTAACCCCATCCCAGTTCCGTGCCCCACAGGTTTTGTCGTAAAAAAGGGATTAAAAATGCGGGGGTAGAGTTCCGGCGGAATCCCAGGCCCATTGTCCGCAATACGAATTTGGATGATTTCTTCCAGCCGAACCGTCTGGAGTCGCATCATCGGATTCCGATTCGGTGGTGTTTCTAGCCAGTAACGATCGATCGCTTCGATCGCGTTGAGAATCAAAATCATGAATACCTGATTAATCTGTCCCGGATCACAAGTCACGACAGGCAAAGCAGGATCATACAGCTGCTGCACTTGAATCACCGGACGCTGGGCCGTTTCTGCCAAGCGCGACCCCAGGAGCATCACAATATTGTCCAATGCCTGATTGAGTTGGGTCGGCTTCTCGCCCACTTCATCTAACCGGGCAAAACTCCGCAAGGCAGACACAATGTTGCGAATCCGCTGCGATCCCGTTTGAATCGAATTGAGTAGTTTAGGAAAATCCTGCAACAGAAAATCAATATCTAAGGCATCAGCTTCTGCAAGCGCTGGAATAGATTCTGGGTAATACGATCGATAGATTTTGACAACGGAAATCAAATCCTGAATATAGTCTTCGGCGTAAACCAAATTGCTGTAGATAAAACTGATGGGATTATTCAGTTCATGGGAGATTCCCGCCACCAACTGCCCTAGGCTAGACATCTTTTCCTGCTGAATCATTTTGATCTGGGTTTGTTGCAGATGACGGAGGGTCGTTTCTAGTTGTTGCGTTTTTTGCCGCAGTTGAATTTCCGATCGCCGGAGCGCCATTTCTGCTTGCTTGTGTTCAAGAAATTGACCAAACTGCTGCACAATCGTGACGATCGTCTGCATCAGATTGGCCTCCAATTCGACCAGCGACTGCGCATAAAACACCACCACACCTAAGGCTTGATAACCTCGGAAAATGGGGAAGCCCACAGCACTTTGAATGCCCATCTGTCGGGCTAACTCCCCCCGTTGCAGCGTTAACAATTGCGTTACATCCGCAACCCAAATGGGCTCCCCGCGCTCCAGCACCCCTCCCGGAAACCCCTCCCCCCTGGGTAGACACAAAGCCTGAGCTTGGGCTAGAAACGCGACTTCCCGTTCCGACGATTGTTGCCAAGTATCTACGCAGTGGATCTGATGATCATCCGCATTCACCATCCAAAGTTCACCCAAAGGCCAGTCCAAACAGTCCGAGATTGCGCTGAGTAGAGCCTGATTGGCCTGCTGTTGCGTGGGATTGGTCGCCAGCATTTGGGCCATTTGATGCTGAAGTGCTAACCGTTGATCAAGCCGTTTGCGATCGTCAATATCCCGCACGATACCTTCATAAAATAGCAACTGCCCCGCTTCATCCCGCACTGCCCGAATATCCTCTGAAATCCAGATCCGGCGGCCATTCTTGCAGTAGACTTGTGATTCAAACTCCGTCACAGTGTCATGGACACTCATGTAAGCCATTAACTCTTTGCGACGATCGGCCTGCACATAGAGCTGATCTTGAATACTAGTCACCGTTTCCAGTAACTCCTCCGGCGAGTCATAGCCATACAACCTGGCCATGGCCAAATTCACCCGCAGGTAGCAGCCCTCCAACGAAGACTGAAACATCCCATCTACAGATTGTTCAAACAGGGCGCGATAGGTGTTTTCTTCTTCCTGAGACTGTTGTAATGCTTGGTGACAATGTCGAGTTTCGGCAGTTAGCCTTCGAATCCGATTGCTGACTTTCAGGTGGTAGGCAATCCGGGCAAGGACTTCTTCCTGCTGAATGGGCTGGGCAAGATAATCCACCGCGCCACTCTCAAACGCCCTTAGCTTTTCCGAGAGATTGTGGGGCTCACCCATCACGATCACAGGAATGTCGCGGCCATTGTCCAGATCCCTCAAGCGTTTGCAGAGCTGATCCCCTCGCCCCTCCAGCAGGGTCATATCCGAAAGAATCAAGCAGGGCTGTTGGGTTTGGACGATCGTGATCACCTGGGCCAGACTCTGGCTGGTAATGTCAACGCTATATTCTTTCCGGACTAAGGCTTGCGCCAAAGAGCGAACGGAGTCTGGGTCAGCCGTCACCACTAAGATTCGCCCCTGGTTCAGAGCGGATTGAAATTTGTAGCCTAAGAGCCAAAAAATTTGCGTTTCTAAGGTTTGAAGATCCAGAGCATAGTCCCCTGGACGATCTGCAAGGGCTTGGTGGGAAAGGGTCAAGCGCTCTAACTCTTGGATCGTTTGGTTAATTTCCTCTGGCTCTAGGTAGAGACTTTCCAAAACTTGGTTCAAATCCCCTAGGGGATCAGCCTCCAGCGCTGCTCCGTGACGCACGATCGATCGCAGCCGATTCAAATTTTGGCGTAACAGTTTCCGTAGATAGTAAGCCGTGGTGGGAGACAGCTGCGCCATAGAGAAGAGACTTTACCAAGATAGAATCACAAGATAGCACCAATGGAAATTACATCTACGAATGTTGCCGTATGACACCATTCTAGCCTTTGGTGATCCAGAGAGATCCGCTTTGGAAATAAGACTCAGAGAGTGACCTGCAATATTTCTTGAATCATCGTAGCTTGATTCATCTTCTAGATGGATGCAGAGATAGAGGGGAAATGATTTAACCATTGTTATGGCCTTGACAATCGGCTTACGGATTCCCAATTTTTGCCGTTTCCCCAGGCTAGACTCTTCTTTCAGGACAGTTCCCCGCATTGAGAAATCAACCTAAATTAGCTCAGCGAAGCTTTTAGAAGCATCATCTATCGTTCGGTAGAAGGCTAACTTAGAAATTCCAACGATTAAGTGATCCGTAAAATTTTGCAAGAAAATTCTATGAAGATCGTGCTAAATCCGTATTATCCAGTAATCTTGAAAAATAGACAGGTAACTATATCCATCAATCAAGGGAGGATAGTCATTATTTAGCGATCGCAATTGAACGATCGAAGCCAGTTGAGGCTTGCAATTTTATAGTGAGTTTCACTGTGCTGAGTTCAACTTTAAGAAGATCACTTTGACTGAACTGGACATAGGGCCATCCCTTACCCAGATAGCTAACCAGATAGCTAAGGTTTTGATTGGTGTCATTCTACTCAGTCAATTGCATTGATCAATTTCATTTGACAATGGCATTTGGCAATTCCATTTGACAATAGCACTGCTTAAGTTCATGACCTCTAGTTCATCGGCTTAAGGTTGCTGATCGTGAATAATCAGCACGGGTTCCACAAAATGTCCCAACAAAATTCCCCCATTAGATCACAGCGTTAAACAGATCACAGCGTTAAACTGTCCCCCATTAGACTCTTAGAGCCCTTGAAGGAGCCATTGAATCTATATCCAGTCATTGATTAATCATTTGCTAGTCATTGCATCGAGTTAGCCATTATGATTCATTCTAGAAAAATTGATTACAAAAGTTGAAAATCTTGTTGCTAAATAGACGGATTAATCAACTTTAAGTCCTATTCAATTTTGCTTAACTTTGGGTGTATCACTTTAGACCATTTAAATCAGGGCGTTTATACCATTTTATTTGGGTGATCTTCGATGAATTTTCCAACCCATGCGTTGGGTAAAGGGTGTTTGTATTGTTTGGGAAGTTTGATCAGCCTATTGGGCGGAACTGTGGGATTTCCCAGCCAAGCGGCGGATGTTCCCATTACCGTTAACAACACTGCTACGGCCAACTTTCGCACAACCCTGAATAACCCCACACCAGTGGGTGTCACTTCCAACCCAACTCAAGTTCCTGCGATCGTTTCCATTGTTAATCGTCCCGCTTTAGAAATTATCAAAGCTGGCGATCGGGTGGCGGCAGAACCCGGCGATACCGTAATTTATCGCTTGTTAATCCGCAATACGGGCTCAGCAAATGCGAATAACATTACAATCACCGATACATTACCCCAAGGTTTGCAATTTTTACCCAATACCGTTCGGGCAGGCATCAGTAATACTAACGGCCCCCTCACGCCATTGGAGAATGTCACTACAACCGTTAACGGTCGCGTAGTCACCTTTCGCTATCCTGGAACGCTCGTTCCTCAGCAACAAACACTATCGCTGGTCTATGGTGCCTTGGTCACCCCCGATGCCATTCGGGGCAATGGTCGCAACCTCGCCGTCTCGGAAGGCAGCGATTTCTTGGGTCGCTACGTCAGCAACACCGCCAGCCACCAACTGCAAATTCGGCGTGGCATTTTATCGGACTGCGGGACGATCGTCGGTCGGGTCTTTGTGGATAAAAACTTTGACGGTCAGCAACAACCGGGAGAACCGGGTGTCCCCAATGCCGTCCTGTTCATGGAAGACGGCAACCGCGTCACCACCGATAGCAACGGCCTCTTCTCGCTCAGCCAAGTCCTGGCAGGCACCCACGTCGGCACCCTGGATTTAACCAGTTTGCCCGGTTATACGATCGCCCCCAATCTTTACCGCATTGAAAACAACAGCACTTCCCGGATGGTCAACCTGTCCCCCGGTGGCCTTGCGCGGATGAATTTTGCGGTCACACCCACCTTTGGGGAGGGACGTTAATGAAGGGATCTACCGTTTTGATCAGCCTCCTAGGCATATTCGCACTTAGCCTTGCTAGCAAACCCGCCGTCGGTCAACCCCCAGCGGACGATCGGCCCCTCGCCCCTGGTTCAGAAACCACGACGACCTTGCCTTTATCCTTAGAGGCAGCGCGGGCAACCTGGGGGAGTTCTAACCCAGCCGATCTGCTGGCATCCCCCGTAGGCAGCGACAATCCAGCACCACCAGCCCTAGCAGAACAGTCCCTGCCATTCGGACAACAGCCTCCAACCAACCCGTCCACCTTCCAGTCCACCTTCCAGTCCACAATTGGAGAAACGCTGGCCCAAAGCTCTCCACTGGATGCTCCCCCAACCACACCATCGGATCCCAGCAGCTCACCGATCGCACCGATCAGCGCCACCGTCCTGCCCCCCAGCCAGATCGAACTGAAACCCAGCAGTGATTCACGGATTCCCGCCGATGGCCGATCGCGGGTTAGCTTAACGGGCCGCATTCTGGACGCTAATGGCAATCCCATCAGCCAAGATGCCCTCGTGACGCTGACCACCACCGCCGGGAAGTTCATCGGAGCTGACTACGATACCGATCTAGCCGGGTTCCAGGTCATGGCCCACAATGGCGAGTTCACCGTCGATTTGCAGGCCAACCTCATCCCCCAGAAGGTACGGATCCGCGCAGGGCTAGACCGGGTGATCCAACCCCAGCAAAACGCAAAAATCCCAGCAGCAAAATTTTCCCTACCGCCGTCCACACCTGTGGAAGTCTACACGGCGGTGGAGTTCATCACTAACCTGCGGCCTGCCCTCGTCTCTGGAACCCTCAACCTGCACATCGGTGCAGCGGGAACCAACTACTACGGCAGCTTCCGCGATTTTCTGCGGGATGATCTGACTGGAACTAGCGTGGAAGCCAATGCGGCGATCTTCGCGATCGGAACAGTGGGCGATTGGCTTTTCACCGGAGCCTACAACAGTCAGCGCAACTTAAACGAAACCTGTTCAGGAACAACCAGCTTATTCCGAGCCGATCAGTTTTGCGATCAGGTCTATCCCGTCTATGGTGATAGCTCTACGGTCGATTTCCTCACGCCATCGATCGACAGTGTGTTCCTCAAGTTTGAACGCACCTCTCCAGTGCCGGACGCGGGTTCAGACTACTTCATGTGGGGGGACTACAAAACCGAAGAGTTTTCTCGCCCCTCCCAACTGTTCACCGCCACCCAACGATCGCTGCACGGCTTCAAGGGTAACTACAACCTGGGTGATCTGCAAGCCACACTGATGTATGGCAATAACTTGCAGGGCTTCCAGCGGGATACGATCGCCCCGAACGGCACCAGTGGCTATTATTTCCTATCCCGTCGTTTAGTTTTAGCGGGTAGTGAAAACATTTTCATTGAAACCGAGGAATTAAATCGTCCCGGCACTGTTGTTAAACGGCTGAATTTATCCCGCAATCGCGATTACGAAATTGATTACGATCGCGGTGCCTTAATCTTCCGCAAACCCGTTTTACAAACGGAGGCGGATCTATTTGGCCAAACATTGGTACGGCGGATTGTCGTGACCTATCAGTACGACGGCGGCGACAATGACACCAAGCTCTACGCAGGTCGTTTGCAATATAATCTGGCACGGGGCTTGGGGCAGGAAAGCTGGTTAGCAACCTCCTACCTGCGGGAAGATCTGGGCGGACAGGACTTTGAACTCTATGGAGCCGATGCCCAAATTGCCTTCAGCAAACACAGTCGTATCATTGCCGAGTTTGCCCGATCGAACAATAACTCCCCCTTTGGCTATGTCAGCGGCAGCGCCTACCGGGTAGAAGCGATCGCGCAGTTTTCGCCGGATGTCGCCGCCCGCGCCTACTACAAATCCGTAGACGAAGGCTTTGCCAACAATGCCACCTTTAGCTTTGCACCGGGACAAACCCGCTACGGAGCAGAATTTGCCGCCAAAGTTAGCGACTCAACCCAGTTCCAAGCACGGGTCGATCGGGAAATTAACTATGGCATTGCCACCCAGGTGCGCACGACCTTCGAGTCACTGTTTGAACCCGGAGTACAAGCGCCCCCCGGTAGCCCGGTGGATAATTCCCTGACAACGATTAGTGCAGGCGTGGCCCAAAAATTTGGCACCGCGTCCCTCAGTCTCGATTGGGTCAATCGCACCCGCGAGGATCGCATCGCCAATCGCCTGACGGAGGATAGTAATCAACTGGTTTCCCGGTTTACTTACCCCATCACCGACACGTTGCTGTTTCGAGTTCAGAACGAACTGAGCCTCGGTGGACAGCGCGATCCCCTCTATCCCGATCGCACCACCGTGGGCCTCGATTGGAAAGCCTTCCCCGGCGTGACCATGCGGGTAGCCCAGCAATTCCTCTCCGGCGGAGACTTTGCCCGTAACTCCCTGACCACCTTTGAAACCTTGGTCGATCAGAAGATCAGCGAAGATACCACCCTGACCGGACGTTATTCCGTGCTGAATGGTATCAACGGCTGGTCAAGCCAAGGGGCGATCGGCTTGCAGCACCAGTTCAAGCTGTCACCGGGATTGCGGATGAATCTGGCCTATGAGCGGATCTTTGGCGACATCTTCACCTACACGGGCACCGGGCAACAGTACACCCAACCCTACGCCGTCGGTCAGAACGCCGCCGCCCTCGGACTCACCTCCGGGGATAGCTACAGCATCGGCTTTGAATATACCGACAACCCGGATTTCAAGGCCAGCGCCCGCTTCGAGAAGCGCAACTCCACCGAAGGCAACAATATGGTGATTTCCGCCGCTGCCGTCGGCAAGGTTTCCCCGACCCTCACCGTACTGGGTCGCTTCCAGCAGGCCAACTATGCCAACCAAACGATTTCTGGCCTGGGGGATACGAAAAATCTCAAATTGGGACTGGCCTATCGCGATCCCAACGACGATCGCTTTAATGCCCTGCTGCGCTACGAATATCGCGAAAATCCGGACATTAGCCCCAGCACCTTACTCTTTGGGGTGGGATCAGGCTCGAAGGTGCATTTGGGAGCCGTGGAGTTGATCTACGCCCCCAGTTACCGTTGGGAGTTCTACAGCAAATTCGCCCTGCGATCGACCACGTCCTACCTAGCACGGGATCTCGTCGGCAAAAATACCACCACGCTGACGCAATTCCGGGCAGGCTACAAACTGGGCTACAACTGGGATCTGGTCGGCGAGGTGCGCTGGATTCACCAAACCCAAACCAGTAGTGATGAGTTGGGCTTCCTTCTGGAAGCGGGGTACTACATCACGCCCAATCTGCGGGTGGCCGCAGGCTATAGCTTTGGACGCACCGACGACATTGATTTTGATGGTTCACGATCGCGGGGTGGCCCCTACGTTGCGCTGTCTGTCAAATTGAACGAGCTATTCGGCTTCGGTCGCCAACGCATTGCGCCGAAACAACAGCAGGAATCGGTGGTGACCCAACAGCCCAACTCGCCCTTGAGCGTCTCGGAAGCGTCCTTTAGTCCCTCGATCGTGCCATTCTCCCAACCGCTTTCCCAAGCAGCCCCGGAGCAATCCACAGACCTATCTTCTCAATCGACTCAAACCAAACCCAAAGCTTTAGTTCTCAAGCACTTTAATGGGTTGACTCGCATGGAAAAACTGCTGGCGGAGGGTGCACGATGAAAATTCAATTTTTCGGGATTATCAGTTTATTGGGATTCTTCGGTCAGCTTGCACAAACGGGCCTTCAGCCCCCGGCAGCTATGGCCAATCCGATCGACGCAGCGGTCTTAACGGTCAATAGCGCAGACGACACGATCGCCCCCGATGGGCAACTCACCCTGCGGGAGGCCATCAGCTTTGCCAACGGCGATCTTGCCCCGGAGAAACTCAGCCCAGCGGAACAGCAACTTATTCGGCTACCCGCTAGCCCCTCCGGCCAACCGCCGCTGGTCACGATCGGCTTTCAGCTTCCGCCGGGACAAACCGTAATCACATTACAGCAAGCTCTGCCGGAGATTAAGCGTTCCCTGACGATCGACGGGACAACCCAAGCGGGCTACGCAGGCGATCGGGCCGTTCTGGCCCAAAATGCCAACCTGCGCCAACCGATCGTGGAAATTACCCCAGCCGCCGGAGTCGAAATTTTGCGCGGCCTGACGATCACCAGCGATAACGTGACAATTCGTGGCCTGAGTCTCTACGGCTTCACCTCCAGCCATGGGGAAACTGCCAGCACACCGCCAGCGGATATTTTCATCGCTCACCTAGCCCCGCCCCCGGACACGAGCAACCAGCAGCCCCCCGCCAGCAACGCACCCTTTTACGATCGGGATATTCCACCGAAAAATATCTTGATTGAAAACAACTGGCTCGGGATTCGTCCGGATCAATCCATGCCCGATCGGACCTCGGCCTTTGGCGTATCTGTCTTCAACAGCATCGGGACAACGATTCGTAATAACTGGATTGCCAATCATGATGGCAGTGCCATTATTACTGGAGTCAAGGCAGAAAATACATTAATTACCCAAAACGTGATTACTGGCAATGGCATCGCTGGAATGCCCGACGCTATCCGTTTAGAAGGCAAAGTCGATCGTACCGACATTACAGGTAACCACATTTGTGGCAACGATGGCAGCGGTATTTATTTATTCAAGCCCGACGGATCAATTAACATTTACGAAAATTCGATTATTTATAATGGTCGTCGCCTACGTCGTGCTGCGGTTTACCTGATGGGCAAGGGTCATCGGATTACCAAAAATACAATCCAGCATCAAACCGCTGCGGGCGTTGTCGTCGCCGCAGCACCGCCCAGCATGGGAAATCGAATCGAACACAATCAGTTCAGTGATCTGGAAGGATTGAGTATCGATCTCAATACCCAGAACAACACCGATGTCTCCGATTACCAACGGGGCGATGGCTTAAATCCCGATCGCAACAGTCCCAACCGTCGCCGCGATACGGGCAATGGAGCGATTAATGCCCCGCAATTTGATCAACGACAAATTCCCCTGCAAGGCGATGGGGTAATCCTGTCCGGCACAGCGGATGAGGGTTCCACGATCGAACTCTATCGGGTCAACGACAAACCCACCAACGCAGGTGCATTGGGAGAATCGCTGTTAACCATTACCGAAATCAAAAACGGTAAATTCTACGCCACGGTGAAAAGTGGTTTGAAAAACGGCGATCGCATTAGCGCGATCGCCCACCATCCCCAGTACGGCACCTCGGAACCAGCAATTAACGCGACGATCGGCCAAGCCATCCCCGATAATCCCACTCCGGCGACCCCACCCGTTTGCGTTTCACCCCCAGCCCCACCCACGCCACCCCCTGTACAAC
>NZ_JBLZFX010000126.1:0-14596 GCF_050753345.1 Alkalinema pantanalense CENA528
AGGAAGAGGCCAGTCCATGGGTATACCAGGACGTGACAAAGGTGGTACCGGTCATCCAGCCACCCAGTGCCAAAAATGCACAGGGAAACAACAGCAGACCTGACCAGCCCACGAAGACGAAACGATCGCGCTTCAGCCAGTCGTCCACGGCATCAAAGATACCGCGCTGCGCTGAAGGACGCCCCATTGCGATAGTCATACGGGTGCTCTCCAAGGAAATTGGATCAGTTCAAGTAAGCTTCTCGCCAAAAGTTAAAAAACTCTGGCCAAAAGTTTACTTTTCTTTACCTGAATTATAGGAGAAGCCTTTCTTAAACTGCTAGTAGGAATTAAGAATTCTGAGAAATAATTTTTATATTTCGTTACATTTCAAACTTTTCCTAAGGCTGAAGCCCAGACCTGTTGGCACTTGTAGCGAATTCCATTTTTTTTCTGGGTTTTCAGCGATTGCCGAGGAAATGGCTTAGCTGAGAGAAAGCTTTTAACTCGTGTTCCCTAAGAATTTGTCATACTAGAGTCCGGACATCAGAGGACGATGCATGTTTATTCTGGAACTGACACTCAAAGAGACTCCCGTCACCCTAACGGTACAAAAGAAAGAAAAAGACGATGCCGAGGGCGATTATCAACGAGTGCTCAGCGCAATGAAATCCAGTTCGATCGAACTGCTAGAGTTAACCTGTGACCATCAGGTGGGTAAAAAAGTAGCGGTTTTCAATAGTGCCATTTGTGCCGTGCAGGTTTACGAAAAAACAAGCGGCGGCACCTCTGGACGCACACCGGGATTCTTCGCAGTGGCCGAGTCTTAAATGACACCGGCGATTTCAGTACGGAACTTATATTTCCAGTGGAGCAATGGACAGACTGTCTTAAATGACTGCTCCCTGGAGGTTCCCCGTGGGAAATTTTGGATGCTACTGGGGGGGAATGGTTGTGGGAAATCCACCCTCCTCAGGGTTTTGGCAGGTTTATTACCTAGACAAACGGGTGATATTGAATTAGAAAAACCCGTGGGATTTGTATTTCAGAATCCTGATCATCAATTGGTTATGCCGACGGTGGGTGCAGATGTCGCCTTTGGTTTAGTCGAAGAAAAGCTATCGACCCCAGAAGTGCACCAGCGAGTTGGTGAAGCTTTAGCTGCTGTCAATCTCTTAGAGTTTCAGCGACGACCAATTTATGCCCTGAGCGGCGGTCAGAAGCAACGAGTCGCGATCGCGGGAGCCATTGCCCGTCACTGTAATGTTTTGCTCTTGGATGAACCGACGGCTTTGCTGGATCCAGATAGTCAATTAGAACTCGTTGCCCAGGTGCAACGCTTGGTTAAACAACGGGGAATCACCGCTCTTTGGGTTACCCATCGTTTAAACGAGCTGAACTACTGTGATGGAGCTTTTTTGCTGCATCAAGGCAAGATGATTGATCAAGGGGATCCGGCCCGTTTACGACAACGGTTATTGGATTTGGAAACGACAGGGGATGAAAGATTCGTGGAGTAGGGATTAAATTTTCCAGTCAGTTGCCACGGGTGACTTAATTTATTTCACAAATGTCTTGGGTGGATCAGTATACAGAATGGGTGAGGAATGGCATTATGTAGAAATGTCAAGTTCTTCACTGATTTTTTGGTGCAATGTCAAAGCGCCCCGCTCCACAAGCAATTCTTTTGGTGGACGGCTATAACATAGTCGGCGCTTGGCGTGACTTGAAAAAAATTCGCGATCGGCAAGGGTTAGAAGAAGCCCGTCGTCATTTAACCGAACTGATGGCTGGATTTGCAGCCTACAATGCCTACGACACGCAACTGGTGTTTGATGCTCAGTATCGCAACAGCCCCAGTAATCGAGAAATTATTACTCGCTTTTTGTCTATTCATTACACCGACCAAGGCCAAACAGCGGATACGTACATTGAAAAATCCTGCGCCGATTTTCGTTACGATATTCGGAAATTTCATCAACGGATCATCGTCGCAACGAACGATCGGGCACAGCAGCTAACCGTCGTTGGTTATGGTGCGGAGTGGATGTCGGCGGAGCAATTGGCTAACGAAGTAGAGTTCACCATTAGCCATGTACGGCGCAAACAAAAACCAACGCAAAAGTCGTCAGGCCGTTTTCTAATCAACTCTTTGGATCCGGAAGCTCAAGCTAAGCTCGATCGGCTACGCTATGGCAAGTAAGTCTTCTCTAGTTATCTTGGGGATTGTTTCAGTGATGGCAATCTCTGGGGAGCGGGAGCAGGCATTTGAAAATTCTCTTGATACAAGCTTTTCCCAACGCCCCCAGTTTTGTGCCCTACAGTTGTGACCTACAAAGGTAGAGTTTGTAGAAATCGCAGCAGGATCAACCCCCGTGTTTTGGTGTTTTGAGCCAATCTAGAACTGATCAGAAAAATTTTTGAAAAAGGGGTTGCGAAATCGAGAAGTTCTGATTACTATATAAAAGGTCTGAGACGTTCCTCAGTAGCTCAGCGGTAGAGCGGTCGGCTGTTAACCGATTGGTCGCAAGTTCGAATCTTGCCTGGGGAGTTTAAATATATAAGATAGGGGTGAGTAGTTTATAGGTTACTCACCCCTATCTTTTTCAAAATAACCAATCAAGATAACCAATCAAGATGGTGACTTCTGTCATACTTTAGACAGAAGTTTTGCGCGATAACAGAAATTGGTGATGTTCAACGGATCGTCAGTCTGTGAATGAAGCAGCAAAGTTTTATAATCCTGAGCAATGTCGGAACGAGGCTGAGGTTGAAAGCAAATTTATTGTGCAGTACTTGTTACCCAGCTTGGGCTATCCGCCGGAAAGTTGGCATCAGGAAATTACCTTTGGGGGAGTTCGGTTAGATTTTCTCGCGATCGCGGGGAATGTCCTTGGGAAGTCCGATCAACTTCAGGTGATTTTTGAAGCGAAGCATCCTAACCAAAATCTCGATCGGCATCTTCGTAAGTTACGACATTACTTAAGCTATCTTCAGGTAAATCATGGCGTGCTGACCAATGGGAAAGATGTGCGGGTGTATGAACTGGTTGAGGGGGAGTTGGTGCTGCGCTTGCAAGTACCGGGCCGGGATGTGCCCCAGCATTTGTCCCAACTTCAGGCGTTAGTCGGAAGAAGGGAGATCGAGATGGCTCCTCCTCAGGCCACTGAACCTGAACCTGCGATCGCACCCTCAGATTCTCCACTTCCTCTTGTCCAATCTTTATCTTCAAATTCCACGGAGAGCACTATGAAAGTGATTGCGGTCTATCACAATAAAGGTGGCGTTGGCAAAACCACAACGGTGATTAATCTTGCGGCTGGATTGTGCAAAAAAGGCAAACGGGTTTTAGTCATTGATCTAGATAGCCAAGCCAACACAACCTTTGCCACCGGATTGGTCAAGTTCCAAGACGAGTCCACAGACAATATTAAAAACTGCAATATTTATCATGTTTTGATTGAACGCAACAAATTTACGATTCCTGAAGTCGTTCAGAAGTCATCCTTTACCTTTCCGGCAGTTGATGTGATTCCCAGTCACATCAGCTTAACGACGAAAGAAGTTGAATTAAATGACTCACCTCAGGTACAAACTCGTTTGTTGTCTAAACTGAACGAAGTACGAGATCACTATGACATTGTACTCATCGATACGCCACCATCCCTCAACGTTTTTGCTAAAATCGCTCTTCTAGCTAGTGATTATCTTTTAATTCCCTCAGATTTACGTCCGTTTGCCAATGAAGGTTTGAATAATGTGCGCACTTTTTTGGAGGGAGTGGATGAATTTCGCGAGATGATGAATCGACAGCCGATAGCCGTTTTGGGTGTCTTAGCCTCTAAAGTCAATACGGCCGATCGGTTTATCAAGTACACTTTGCCCAAGATGGAAAAAATCGTTGAGGAGCGGTATCAATTTCCTTTGTTAAAAACTCGAATTTATGAGCGGCGAGATTTGTCAGCGGCTTTGGAACGGGTAGTTGCGTTGGGAGAGATGGACATTCCCGATCCGCAATCCATTTTTGACTATAAACCGAACTCTGTTTCCGCAGAAGAATTCGAAGCCTTGACCAAAGAAATCATGACAATGACGGGATTGTAGGAGCCAAGTGATGAAATCAACACCCCAAACGCTGGATCTAGAAAGTATCCACATTACCGATCAAAGTCGGTTTGATCCGGTAGCTCATGCGATGGAAATAGAAGCCTTGGCGCACCAGATTGTCGAAGCTGGAGCCTTGCTCAGTGTGCTTTTAGTGAAATCGATCGACTTTGAAAACTACGAGTTGATTTCTGGACATTTAGAGTTTCATGCTTATTTGAAAGCGCTGGAATTTGACAACCAACTTCCAGGGCGCATTACGGTCTACATCATTAGTGCGAAAAACGAAGCGATCGCCCTCAAACAAATTGCACTCCTACGACCCAGCCGTTCCACAGCCGTTACCGCAACGCCCATGAGTGAGTCTTTGCCCACCGAAAATATCCTCAAACGCTTGGAAATGCTGGAACGGAAAATGCTAGACCAGGAAAGTTTTCAGCAATCGATCGCGACTGTTTTACAAGCCTTAGACGATCGTGTTCCTATTCCGTTACCGATGTTTCAAGCATTCGATCGAATTTTGGAACCTGCGGCTCACCTGCAAGTTCGGCGCAATCTTGAACCTTATATTGGCAAAGCCAGAACAGCCAAACTCATTGAGCAATTACAAGCAGCCAAAACTGAAGGCCACAGTCTGGCAACCTTTCAAGCTATTTTGGCCCATCGGGGTAAAGGACTGATTAGCCCAGAGAAACTCATGGAGATGAGCGACAATTGGCAATAGCCATTTCGAGCCTGTGTAGCACAACCTATGAATCGATCGCCCTTTCGGGACGCCTGGACGCTTGACCCCGATGTTGTTTTTCTCAACCATGGTTCCTTTGGTGCTTGTCCACGGGAAGTTCTTGCTTACCAACACAATCTACGACAGGAGCTAGAACAGCAACCCCTCCGTTTCCTAGGTCGGGAGATCGAAGCGCGGCTAGATGCAGCTAGATCGGTCTTGGCAGACTTTGTCGGGGCTGATTCGTCGGATTTAGCCTTTGTTCCCAATGCAACGACGGGGGTGAATGCTGTCCTACGATCGCTCCATCTGAAACCAGGGGACGAGTTACTCACCACCAATCAGGAATACAACGCCTGCCGTAATGCTTTGAATTACGTTGCAGAACGATCGGGAGCCACGATCGTCGTTGTCGAAATTCCGTTTCCAGTTACATCATCAGACACGATCGTCCAGGCCGTTTTCAGCAAACTCTCAGATAAAACACGCTTAGTTTTACTCGATCATGTCGTGAGTCAAACTGCGTTAATCCTACCAATTGCTGAAATCATTGCAACGCTCAACACCCACGGGATTGAAAGCTTAATTGATGGAGCCCATACCCCTGGAATGCTGCCGTTGAATTTACGATCGCTGGGTGCTACCTACTACACGGGAAATTGCCATAAATGGCTTTGTGCACCCAAGGGAGCAGCTTTTCTCTACGTCCAGCCCGATCGTCAGTCTGCCATCCATCCCACCACCATCAGCCACGGCAGAAACGATCCCCGCACAAGCCGATCACGCTTTCACTTGGAATTCGATTGGATGGGCACTGGCGATCCGACGGCGTACCTTTCAGTGCCTAAAGCGATCGCATATCTAGAATCATTGCTCCCAAACGGGTGGATGGGCTTAATGGAACATAATCACAACCTAGCAGTGATTGCAAGAAAGAAAATGAGTGAAGTGCTAGAAATTACACTTCCTTGTCCGGATGAAATGCTAGGTTCAATGGCAACATTACCGCTTTCGGATGGAGATCCTCAAGCTCTCTATCAACAGCTTTGGCAAGAATTTAATATTGAAGTGCCTATCATTCCCTTCCCTACGACCTCTCAACGTTTGATTCGAATCTCAGCCCAAATTTACAACACGTTACCAGAGTACGAATTTCTAGGGAAAACTTTGCGATCGATCCTTTAACTTCACCCCTACAACTCTAACAACATTCCAAGAACAGAGCTTCCATCCTGCTTTCCATCCTACAATGAGGTGGAGCCAATTAGATGTGGCTAAATCCATCCAACTCTACCTTCGTTACCCCCTAGGTTGATGGAGACGCATAATGCATACAATTCCAATCATTCCGATCGTCATAGGCTTAATGCCCCTCCTCGGATGGCTATTGCTGCGCAGATGGTATTTTCAGATCGTCGATCGATCACACCTACAAGTTCACCACAAAGATGGACGAACTGTTCCTCTACGCAATCCAAAATTTTTGCTGGGTAACCTAGCCGAAGTTTACCGTGCAGAGAATCGCCTAGCCGCCTATCACAGTTTTCATGAGCAGTTAGGGGAAATTGTTCAAATTTTCTGGCTGTGGCGGCATCAACTTTCCATCGCAAACCTCCCCATGGCACGACATATTCTCGTTAGTAATCAGAAAAACTATCAAAAATTTCGTCCCAACATCATTCTTCAAAAACTCTACGGCACCAGTGTCTTAACCAACAATGGCATTGAGTGGCAACGGCAGCGCAGCTTAATGCAAAGCCTCTTTACCCCGCAAAGAGTTGCGCAATTTTATGATACTTTTGTAACCTGTACTCGAGATCTTGCAGAGAAATGGCGATCGCAGATCAATACAACCCCAGGTTCCCTACACCATAATATTTATCCAGACTGTAATGCTCTATTTTTAGACATTATTGGCCGATCGGCGTTAGGCATTGACTTTCGGGCATTGCAGGGGGATGTGGACGACACTTTAGCGGATATCCGTTTTATTCTCAAACAAAGTAATCATCCTTTGCATCAATTTACAACTTGGTGGCAACATTTGCCCTTACCCCAAAATCGTCAACTCGCCCAGACCTTCCACCGGATTGACCAATTTCTCTACCAACTCATTCAACAACGTCGAGTGACCCTACAATCTCAACCCTATTCTCCTCCCAAGAATCTTCTCGATTTGCTGTTGCAAGCCAATCACCTCACCGAAACTGAGCTGCAACCTTTCACCGATCGAGAAATTCGGGATAATCTCTTTGCCATCATCGTCAATGGGTACGAATCCGTTGCCACTAGCATTACTTTTACCCTAGCGCTCTTAGCCCGTCATCCGGAGTTCCTAGAACAGATTCACCAGGAGGTTGATCAATTCTTTCAAGAGCATGGCAGAATCTCCACCGATTTACCTCAATTACCGACCCTGAAAGCCGCGATCGTTGAATCACTTCGGCTGTATCCGCCAATGGCAGGTTTGCAGCGAGTGAGTTTGCAGCCCGATATTATAGAAGGATGGACGATTCCGAGTCATCAGGTCATTGGTATTCCATTACAGCCACTCCACTTGAATTCTGATGATTATGGTGACCAGCCCGATCGGTTTAAGCCCGAACGATATTTAGATTCACAGCCCGCTACTGCGGAGGAAAAAACTCGAGGGTGTCCTTTACGAACGTTTCTGAACCAGCCCCGAGCCCAAGCGGAGCAGCTACCCTTGACCTTTGGGGATGGAGCAAGGCGATGTCTCGGGGAAACATTTGCGCTCCATGAAATGACGATCGTCCTGGCAATCCTCTTGCATCAATTTACGTTTACCGTTCAAGCCGGAGATGAAGCAGTGATGGAGTTAGGCAAATTTGGCTTATTTATTTCAATGGTGCCTAAGGATGCGGTTAATTTGACGATCGCCCTCCGTCAACCAACAGCATAAAGCTGCTGAGATCAGAACCGTCCGCATCCTATGATTGGATTGTCTCTGAACTCTACAATCATTACGATTCCTAACAAACAAGCAAAGCAGGATGTCAGAACAATGGCGATCGAAATGCAAATTTGGCTCTATTGGTTAATTTGTTTGTTAGCCGTGGTTCTCTTAATCGTCACACGACAGCAAATTCCTCTCTTGCTCAGCCCCCATTCAGAGACCGCCGAGCAGCCTGGATATCTTCAATCTCTATTGCTGGGATGGGCATTTACCGGATTAGCGGCGATTAGTTATATTTTATTAACTCGCAAGGAAACCCCTGGAACCTACCAATTGTCTGACTTAGGCTTCTTTGCCCTAGTCAATGGCATCTTAGAACAATTGATGTTTGTGTTTTGGTTTCTGCTAGGTTGCTGGCTGGGCAAGCGATTGAATGTTCAAAGTCCATGGAAGATTTTTGGTCTAGGTTTCTTGAGTTACTCCCTATATTCTGGTGCTATTCACGCTTTGTTTTGGGTGAATGTCTTACCGAAACACCAACCTGCCCTAATCATGCCGTTTTTCTTACTCATCATGTCCTTAGGGTGGATGTGGCTGTTTTGGCGTCATCGTGCATTGGTTAGTATTATTGCAATGCATATTATGATTGATTTTTTGACCCTAGGACATCTACACTTTCCCTGGTTTGAGCCCTATCAACTGGTCTAGTCGTCAATCCTTGGCCGATTCGTACACCGCCTGCTGCATTTCCGCTCTGACAAACTGGCCAATCTCAATCGCAGACTGCATCATATCAGCATATCCCTGGGCCCGATCGTGTAATTCCAGCACCGTCAAATGGGCTCCATTGTGCTCTAAATGTAGTAGCAAATCCTGTTGCCGAGCCAGCAAACCACGATTTTCCCGTAGAAGCCGTTCCATCATCAATCCAGACACCAAACTATCTCGCGTCAGCTCCACTGCCGTTAATACAACAGTCCGATCGTGGTTGCGTTCTGGAGACGGTGTAATCGCTTGAATCTGATCCATAACCTCGATCGTTTGGACTAATTCGTTATATCGATCGACTTCATCCAGCAATCGCATTAACATTCGTAAAGGTTGCCTTGCGAGTACCATCCAGAGATTCCAGCCTAGCAATCCCAATAGCATTAATCCAACGGTTAACCCCACAAACGCGATCGCGTTTGCCCCTTGACTCAAATCCTGCACACCCCGAAAACAACCTAAGCTGATCACCAGACTGAAAATCAGCAAAATTCCAGCAACTGCCAGTTCTAGCACTAGAAATGCTAGCATTTTCTGCCCACTGCGGAACACCGATGGACGGCAAATGCCCCCTACAAAGAGATCATTCACCTCCTTGCCACACAGTTTTTCCAACTCTCGGGAGGTCATTATTAGCGATCGAGCCGTGTTTTCCATCCTGTGCTCCGCACTGCTTGCATCGGACAATTGAGTGACCTACTCTAGCCACCCCCCAGTACATGCCGAAGTGCTGTCCAAACGCCCGTGAGAAAGTTACCTTCCTTCGGACGAAACAATTCAAAGCCAGTTGTCGAGCCAAAGAAGGGGCGTAGCGTCCAGCCTAGCTGACTTCCCACAAAGCCATAGAGAACCAACCAAAATTTCAGAATATTCGTCCGAATTTTTACATTTTCATCCTTTTCACCATCCACGATGGGACGCATTGCTTGATAGAGAAAGGAAATGCCAAAAATGCCGGTGATGGCAAAAATGGTTACATTGAGCAGTAAGTAGAAAGAATAATCTTTCATGCTTAATGTCATCAGAAAAAACATCGTAACAGGTGCAAATCCACATAATAACAAAGCAATCACTGATGCAGCACTCAGCACATAGGTAAAATGCTGTCCGATCGTTTTGCGAGAGCCAAACAGGGCATTAAATACGTAGAGCGCTGGTAAACACACCGTCAGCGTAATCAGATATAGGGCTGGTAGCTTAATGGCTGAAGAAAGCGATTGAAGTGGACTGTGAAAAGAACCGATAATTGCACCATAAACTGCAAAACAGAGGAAACTACAGAGCATTAGCGCCGTAATTTTATGTCCTAATTGCACCCGATCGTGGATTTCCTCCAAGAAACTTTGACGGTCTTTCAACAAGGCGAGAAAGGTAGAAAAATAGTTCATAACAACCGTTCCAGTATTCAGAAATCACCTAGGGGCAAGATCACCTAGGTCACAAATTGAGGTCGAAAATTTTGAAATTCAAACAATCTTTTTTACGATCGCACAAACTTCGCGAAAAGATTGCCCACCAACCTACATTGCCCACCAACCTACATGCCGACCAGCCTACATTGCCGACCAGCCTACATTCCCCACTAGGCTACAACGCAAAACTAATGGCACGATTACTACCATGAAAGCAGGGGAAATCTGCCCTCACGCTTAACTTTATGGCAACTTCGATCACTCGATCGGGGGAGATCTGGATCGAGATTAAGCTAGCAGGTACCCTTGATGAAATGACGAGGCTATATCTGACGAATGGCTTGACTGTCGGTAGCTAGGGCAAATTGATTGAATAGGAGAAATGACCGGGGGCAGGGAATCCTACAAGGGCATTGCAGTCCATTTCGGAAACCTCAGACTTTAAACTCATTTAACGATAGCCCATGGCAAGTTATGCAAATTTGCCCCCTAAAGTCAGCCTACAGCAATTGTCCTTGAATAGAGAATGGCCCGATACAATCCTGCATAATTCGAGTATTCTAGGGCTGGCGAACATAAACCTAGCGATGCCTCGGAATGCTGAGCCATGATTTAGCTGTAAAACTCAGATTTCTAGCTAAATTCAATTGCTTTCCTCTGTTTATTGTCCCGTTCAACTGATCCTCTCCTATGATCCTGCGCTCTGCCTTTTTTCAACTTGGTCTCCTCACGATGGGATGTCTGCTAGTGACATCCTCTGTCAGAGCGCAAACAACTTTGCCTGAACCGAGTAGCGATCGCGATCGCTTCAATCAACCCCTGCCCACGCCCCAACCGTTACCCAGCGTTCAGCCCACGTTGCCGACGCCGACGCCTAGCCCCAGCCTACCGCCAACGCCCGACGCCCCAGCCATCACTATTCCCGTCCGCAAAATCATCATTCAGGGCAGCACAATTTTTACCGACCAGGATTGGGAAGCGCTGGTCAAAACGGTGGAAGGTCGATCGGTGACCTTTGACGAGTTGCGATCACTGGTCGATCAAATGACACAGAAGTACCTCGATCGGGGCTATATTACCTCCCGCGCCGTCTTGGAAGAACAAACCATCACCGATGGCCTTGTCAAAGTGCGCATCA
Source organism: Alkalinema pantanalense CENA528 (assembly GCF_050753345.1). NCBI lineage: Bacteria > Bacillati > Cyanobacteriota > Cyanophyceae > Leptolyngbyales > Leptolyngbyaceae > Alkalinema > Alkalinema pantanalense. The sequence continues at coordinate 11,043 of NZ_JBLZFX010000126.1, forward strand.
TTGAAGGATCGCTGGAAAAAGTTGACATTCGCGGACTGGAAAACGTCAAACCTGCCTACGTCGCAGACCGCATTCGCCTCGGAGCCAAAGTGCCCCTGAACAAAGATGCTCTTGAAGATCAACTACGCTTGCTCAAGCTGGATCCGCTATTTACCAATGTGGAGGCCAGCATTAAACCCGGCACAGGGGTGGGGCAGAGCATTTTATCGGTGCTGGTGAAGGAAGAACCTGCCTTCCATGGCTTTGTGGGGGTGGATAACCTGTCGCCGCCCAGTGTCGGGTCCGATCGCATTGGGGCTGTCCTAAGCTATCGGAACCCCACGGGTTGGGGCGATGAAGTGACGGCCTCCTACTATCGATCGACCCAGGGTGGTTCCAATGCCTTTGACTTCGGCTATCGTTTGCCGCTGAATCCGATGAACGGGACGTTACAACTGCGGATTGCGCCCAGTCGCAGCAAAATTATTGATCCTGATTTTTCCGCCTTTGGCATTCGGAGCAACAACGCGCTGTACGAAATCAGCTATCGACAACCGTTGACCCGCAGTCCGCGCGAGGAATTTGCCCTCTCCCTGGGACTGGCTTTTCAGGATGGTCAGACGTTTTTGTTTGACAATCAGCCCTTTCCCTTTGGCATTGGAGCCGAGGCCGATGGCACCACCAAAACACGGGTGCTCAAGTTTGGCCAGGATTTCATCAAACGGGAACCCTTTGGGGCTTGGGCGTTTCGATCGCAGTTCAGTTTGGGCTTGAATATTTTCGATGCGACGACCAATTCCGGAGCAGTGCCCGATGGCCAATTTTTCAGTTGGTTAGGCCAAGTGCAACGGGTGCAACAGATCGGCCCCAGTAATCTGTTAATTGCGCAATTGGATCTGCAACTTACGCCGGATACCTTGCTGCCGTCCCAACAGTTTGTCATTGGGGGCGGCCAATCTCTGCGGGGCTACCGACAGAATGCCCGATCGGGGGACAATGGAGTTCGCTTTTCCTTGGAAGATCGAATCGTTGTGAAACGGGATGCTGCGGGCAGTCCCATGATTCAACTGGTGCCTTTTTTTGACATGGGCGCAGTGTGGAGCCGATCGGACAATCCCAACAAACTGACGGGGGAAACCTTCCTCGCTTCGATCGGGCTGGGGGTGATTTGGGAACCCATTCCTCGCATGATTGTGCGGGCGGACTATGCCAGACCGTTGGTGCAATGGAGCGGCAAGGGCAATAATGCCCAGGATGAAGGTGTCCATTTCAGCGTGGGCTACAGTTTTTAAGCGCCATCAGCCTTTAACCGAAATCAGCGTATTGAGGCGGACTGGCCCCGACCCGATGGGTAATTCTGGGGTACTGGATGTTCGCTTCCGGTTCGCTAATGGTTATCACATTAATTTGATGCCACCAATCATCACCAAAATCAAACCAATAGCCAAAAGCATCGTCCACAGATAATCCCACACTGGCGATCGGGGTACTGGTCGCATCCTGCACAGGCTTCGCCTTCGTTCTCCGGCGGCCAGCGGGCTGGGGCAATCCATAACGTTGAGCTGGGGGGTCGTTGGGGCCTTGTCCACCCACCTGAAATTCGTACAAATGCTCCTCTTCTCGATCGAAGGCTTTAAAGAGAATTTTGTGGAGATCGGCTAGAGTTTGACTGCCTTTGATTTCGATCCTCCGAGAAATTTCAGGATTTTCCTCAACAAACTCCTCAGTCACTGGCCCATCTATGATAAAGACATCCAGGGTGTACAGCGCATTGGTCGGTGGCATCGTGGTTAGGTCATTGGGGCGATCGTCGATCGGATCTGGAGGCGAGGACCTTGGACTGGATTTTGCGGCTTTAGTTTGTTTGGCAGTTTTGGCAGTTTTAGTTGGCTTGGCAGGTGTCATGGGTTTGGCCTGTCGCGTTGGCTGGGTCGATCGTGGGTGTTCAACGGATTGAGTCTGTTTTGCTGATTGAACCCCTTCTTTGGCCTCCGGATCTATTTTTTCTCCCGGAATATGGGGAATTATGCCTTGTTGATAGGCCATTTCTTGGAACGTGCGAGGAAGCAGCCTAATATCCATTGGGCAGCCATTAACCGAAACAATCCAAATCAGCGGATTGTCCTCGACGAGACTGGGCAAACACCAGTTAGGATCAAATTGCGTAATTCTGAGAGTCTCTCGCACTGCCTTTGACTTGGCCTGTCCAGTACTCATACTCACCCCAAAGGCACGATAGAGATCCCCTGCGCTAATGTGAGGTTTTTGGGAGGGATCAAACAGGAAATTAGCGAATCCGATCGCGTGGGTAATTCCACAAGCCCAAGTATGTTCGCGTCCACTGACGAGGGGAGAAGGCCGCTTGCGACAGAGTGCCGCTGTGGCGTAGCGGATTAGTTGAGCATATTCTGCATTCAGATATTCTTGAGCAAAGGCGTCCGTAATTGCGACGATGCTATCGAACTTTGGCTGCATCGTCTTGGGCACGCTTTCTGATTGCTGTAATTTTGCCACACCTAAACTTTCCAAAAACCCTGTTCTCAGCATATCGCTTCGATCGGAGCGAATCAACTCACTGGTGTTACTGGACGTTCATTCAATTGATGGGCCGCACAAAAATTCGCTTGGTCGATCGTCGCTTGGAAAAATTCAAAAAATTGCTCTGTACCAAAGTTCCAACCGACGCCCACCTGGGTCGGAATCGTTAACCCATCGAAGGTGCGTTCAGCGGAACAGTAGCCTCCCATCGGCAAATAATCCCAATGGCGATCGACGGTTTGATCGCCCCAGCGCAGCACCGAACCCGCCAGTAACTTCCCGTCAGCGTCAATCTGGAACGTCAGTTTTACCGATTCATTATCGATCATCAGTTGCGCTTCCAGAGTGTGGTCATCGATCGCCCGCCATTCCACGCCCTGTTGCGGCAAAAGTGCCGTTGGCAACCACATGAATTCCACTGCCAAACGCCCGATCGCGGAACGCGCCGTATCCGCCGTTTGCACATCCACGATCGGCAGCAGTCCCCCGAGGGCAAATTGCATGCGGCCTCGACGCTCGTAGTAATAGTCAGCCCCCTGAAATTGCGATAATCCCCGTCCAATCCTCGCTTGCCAAATGAATCCCTGGCGAGACAATAACTCCTTGGCCTGCATCGGTATCCAACGATGGGTCAAACTAAATCGAAACCGACCTTGCATCTTCAGATCTACCGAAGTCATGATTGGCGTTCCCGGCGCGATCGCGTGGAGAAAGTAGCGCTGTACAGGAATCGGTAAACCAGCAACCATCGTAGGATGAAACTTCGTAGATTGTGGCGGCGATTGCAAGCGATGCCAAATTTTTCGAATAACGCGACGATTATGAAACCGTAAACCCCGCAATAATAAAAGCGCGATCGCAATGAGAGCAACAACATACAGAAGAATCATCAACAGAATATAGACGGCCATCGCTAAATATCCTCCGATAACTGTTCTCCTTCCAAGTCCATGCCATTATCCTAGATCCTGAGAATGAAAAACCTGTGAGGTTCGCCCTTACCCTCCCACCCTCCCACTCCCCACTCCCCATTCCCC
>NZ_JBLZFX010000127.1:0-14470 GCF_050753345.1 Alkalinema pantanalense CENA528
AGATGTGTATAAGAGTCTGCCGCCGCCCCTTCTCAGGTGGCTCCTTCAGCGATCGCCCCAGAGCAGCCACCCTCTCCCCACCAGGCTTTGCTAAAGCCTCAAGCTCCGTCACCCGCGACACCTCTACCGCTAGCCCAAGCCCCTACCCAGACTAGTCCTGACACCCAGGTTGCCAAAGTTCTGCGGCTGGGTTCGCCTGGGTCGCCATCTCTGCACCGTTCAGCTTCCCTCTCCCACGCAGCCCTCAGCGAAGCCAGTTACATTTCCAGCTTGGCGGGACAATTGACCCTAGCCCAGGACTTGGGAAGTCGCGATCGCACCCTCGTTCCCGCAGAACCCGCCTTTTTACCCCAAACGCCCCCGATCGACGATCCCAGCCAGCCCACCCATTCGTCATTGGCTCCGACCCCAGCAAGTGTCGATCGGATTCCCCTCACCTCCGGTCAGCTGCTTCAATCGAGCCGGGGCATCCCCAATAACTTCATTGCGCCCCATCAACCTCAGCATGTGGCTTCCAGGGTTGTCAGTCCGTCCCATCAGTCTAATTGGGTGGGCAGCATACCCGCTAATTTGCAAGCAGTCACCCTAACTACCACACCCCAACCCTTGATTGCCCAAGCGATCGGGCAACCTTCTCCAACGCCCATGCCACCTAACACGGCTGGGAGTTATGCGCTACCGAACCCCATTCTTCCCAGTGTTAATCCTGGCTTACCCACAGGCTATGCTCTCCCCGGCAATGTTCCTGGCTATCCCTACAGCCAGCCAATGGGTTACGGCCAGCCGATGGGTTACGCACAGCCGATGGGTTATGCACAGCCGATGGGTTATGGCTATTTCGCTCCCTACCCCGCCCAACCCCCCTATCCCCAAACCCCCTATTCCCAACCTGCCGGAATTCCCACAGTCAACCGCTTACCCGTTCCCGCCGCCCCCATTCCCTCTGGTGTAGCCTCTTCCTTACCCAGCGGTTATGCCTATCCCATGGCCCCCATGGGTGGCCCAGCCACGCCGATCGCCCCGAACACGATCGCCCCAAATCTGGCCCAAGTTCCTATGGGCTATCCCTACGGGGCTGCACCGGGCGGTTATGGCACACCTGTCTATGGCACACCTGTCTATGGCACACCTGTCTATGGCGCACCACCCGCCGCTCCCCCCAATCCCTATGGCTATCCTGTAGGCGCTTATCCGGCTGGGATGTCTCCTCAAATGGGCCAGTATCCCCAGTATCCCCAGGCAGGCCAGTATCCCCAGTATCCCCCCCAACCGGGGGCAGGGGCGTATCCCGGTGCCTATCCCACCGCAGGCTATGGCTATCCGGCTATGGCTAATCCTTATTTGATGCAATCGGCTCCAGGGGTGCCCATGGCTCCTCCTGCTGCATCCATGATGCCTGCGGCTCCTGCCTATCCGGTAATTCCGCAGATGGGCTATGTTCAACCCATGCCCTCGATCGGCATTATTCCACCCCTTTCTGCACCCGTGAATGTGCAGCAGGTGAATCCAGGGATTTATGGAGCGCCCGCCTTGGCCCAGCAAGGAACGATCACGAACCAGCCCCTGCAAGCTCCTGTCGATCGGGAAGGGGTTTTACTGGAACCGGGTTCTGCCCAAAAACTGCAAACGGCCAATCGACCTCTATTCCGCAGTACGGCATTGACCCAGCCCAAACTGACGCTGCAAGGGACTTATCTCTATCAAGCCGACGAAAGTTCCGCCCGTGCCCGCTTGCAAGGCATTTATCCCCTCAGTTCGCGGGTGTTGTTTGGGGCCAGCCTTGATCTGAGCACAGGTAATGCTTTTACCGATACCCCCAACGATGGCTTTAACGTCAACGAACTGTACTTGGCCACTTCCCTACCGGAAATTCCCAACCTCCGCTTTTCCGTGGGGCAGTTAGATCTTACGTCCTACTTCGATCGCAACAGCTTTGCCAAGGACGGCGCAACCCACTTCTTTAACTCGATTTTCCAAACCAACCCCGCCCTCTCTGCGGTGGGACTGTCTTCCCGCCCCGGACTCCTAGTGAACTGGAACCTCACCGATAACATCGAAGCGAAAGCAGCTGCATTTTCGTCGGCGCGGGGTTTGGGTGACTTTAGCTTTGATGGCTTCGCGGGGGAATTGGGGCTGCGCTACGGCAACACCATTATTCGTGGAACCTATGCCACCGGGCGGGAAGCAGGCTCCAAGGATGGGCCAGCCGGAATTTTTGAACTGCCCCGTAGTAATGGCCAAAGTGGGATCATTCGCGGCGATCGAGAAGAAGCCTACGGCGTAAACGCAGAAATCTTCTTTCCCGGTAGCAATATGGGAGCCTTTGCCCGCTATGGTCGGTACAACAACTTAGATCTGGACACCGGGGGCGATACCTTTAGCGGTGGGATTAGTTTCCTGGATGTCTTTTCCCAGGACGATCGTCTAGGGGTTGCCTACGGTCGCGGGTTGTCCAACGAAAAACTCCGGGCGCGATCGGGCGAACGGAAACCCGACGCCTTGGAAGTCTTCTATGACTTTCGCTTCCTGCCCAATTTACGCCTGGGATTCTCGTTACAAGGCCGCAATGATTTCTCTGACATCGTGGCAGGGGTACGGCTGAAAACAGAATTTGATATCACACCGAAGGGCTTGGTCAATCAACCCTAATTCCTCAACTGTCACTCACCAAACCTACTCCCGACCCCGTAAGCGGACATAATTTGTTGACAGATTTGGTGGAAAGAAGTTGACAGCATGAATTGGCATCCCCATAACGCTCCCTCGCAACGCTCCTTAACTCACCTCTCGCAAGATATGCAGGCTGAAGGGATTCGATGACACTTTCCCATTCCATAGGTCAAATCAGACGGGTTTCCTGGGCAACCTCCCTCTTGGCGATTCTTACCGGACTCCCTGTAGCACAATTAGCAACGCTCAATGCGGCGATCGCCCAATCCCCTAGCGCCTCCTCTGCGGCTCCGCCATCGGAAACAATTGTGGCCCAAGCGGAAACTGTTCCGATCGAAGTGCGGCAGGGCTACACCCAACTGAGCCAGGGCTTGGTCGATCAGGCGATCGCCACCTTTCAACAGGCCATTCAACGCTATCCCAATTCCGTTGAGGCAAAGTTGGGACTCGCGATCGCCTACCGTCGAGCCGGGAAGGATGCCAACGCCTTTACCGCCTATCAAAAGGTCTTAGATCAAGATCCCAAAAATATTTTGGCCCTGCGCAGTATCGGGATTTTGGGTGGGTTTAAGCCAGAATGGCAAACCAAGGGAATTGAAGCCCTGACCCAACTGCTGGCATTGCAACCCAACGATCTCGAAGCCCGAGCCCAGCGGGCCTTGCTCTATGGCTACCAGGGCAAATTTAGCGAGTCCCTAGCCGACTACGAGCAGGTGCTGCGGGCGGGCAAACCGACGGCAGATGTCCTGTTAGGGGCCGCGCAAATTTATACCTACAGCGGCAATTCCCAACGGGGGCTGGAATTGTTTGAGCAATACCGCCAAGTCTCCGGCAAAGCGATTACGGGTAATGCCACGATCGCCTACGCCCGAGCCTTGCGGGAAACGGGAAACCCCAGCAAAGCCGTGCAAGTTCTGGAAGCCCAGTTACCCAAACAACTCAACGACTACGCCATCCAAGTGCGATCGGAACTGGCCCAAGCCTACTTGGCCAACCAACAAGCCGCCCAGGCATTGGCGACCTTAGATCCCCTGCGAGGCCGCGATGAAGCCCGCTTACCTCTGGCCCGAGCCTTAAACGAAATCGGTCGTCAGCAGGCGCGTCCCGACTTGCAAGCCGAGGCTGCAACGCTTTACCAACAAGTTCTGCAATCAACCCCCAATCCTTCACCTTCCTTAGTGCGGGAGGTGGCGGACGTGCTCAGCGGCATTCGGGGCCAGGAACAAACGGCGTTGGCGCTGTTCCGACAACTGGTGCAGCAGAATCCCAACGATCGGGTGCTAAACCTGCAACTCCTGGCCTTGGAAAGTCGTTTGGGGACGCTGCCCAGAGCGGAAGTGACCCAACGGCTGCGGGGGTTACTCAAGCCCTTGCCCAGTGACCCGGCTCAACTGTTGGCGATCGCCCAAGCCCTGACCCGCATTGATCCTGACCCGGAATTACTGCCCGTCTACCAATCCTTGCTGCAAGCCGGGGTGAATGAGCCGTTTTTGCATTTCCGCATTGCCCAACTATTGATCGAACGAGGCGACTATGCCAATGCTCGGGCAGCCTTAGCGACCTACCGCGCCACCCCCCAAGGAGCCCAGGATCTCGCGGTTGAACTCCTGCTAGCGGACATCGATCGCCGGGAAGGCAACCTGGAATTTGCAGCCCAGCGCTACCAAGCCTTACTCGCCAGCGGCACCCAGGATGTGGATTTGATCAACGGAGCCATGCGCGGTCTAGCGGGCATCCGACTCGCGCAAAATCGGCCCCAGGAAGCGCTGTATTTCTACGATCAACTAGTGGCGCGCAACCCCAACGACTGGTCGATTCGTCTAGGCCGCACCGCGATCGCCTACCAAGCCAAACTGATCAGCGAGTTTGACGCCGATGCAGTGATTAACCAATTCCTGCAATTCCGCCCTGCCAACACCCCCCAGGAGTTGTACACCCTCGTGGGTCTGTTGCCCGCCCGCGCCTACCGCGAACCGCTCTATGCAGCCCTGGTCGCGGCTAATCCTAGCAATGCCGATGTGCAGGTGCGCTGGATTCAGGTGATGGCGGCGCGCAATCCCGTCCAGGCGCAGATTATGGCCAACCGTCTCCTGGCCCAGATGCAAAGCGGTAACTTGGTCAGTAACTTGTTTCTGCGGGGGCGGCTAGCGGAAGCCCTCGGCAACTTAGACCAAGCCGATCAAGCCTACGCGGCGGTGCTGAACCTGCAACCGGAAAATATCGATGCCATCTCGGCCCTGGGGGGTGTGCGCTTCCAGCAGCGCCAGTTCGCCTCCGCCGAACGCCTGTATACCCTGGTGCAGGTGCTGCAACCGGAAAATACGACGGTACAGCGAACTCTGGCGGATTTGAGTGCCGCCTCGGGAAGACCGTTACAGGCCCTCGATCGCCTAGAAGCGCTGAAGATGCAACAGCAAATGACCCAAGGCAGTCTTCCCGATCCCAGCCTGGTGCGTCGCCAACAGGAAATCCAGGAAGGCTATCTGCAACAACGGGGCTTCCAACCCCCCTGGGAAAGGTACTAGCCATGCGTCCTGTTGTTCTGTTCACGATTCTTTTAGGGGTGATGCCTTGGTTGGGGCTGGCTGGCTGCGATCGATCGCCATCGACGCCCAGTAAACCCACCCTCAAGCCTGTGCCCCATACCGCCATTACCGTGAGTCCTGCCCCCAATAGTCGCAACCTGCTCAAGGAAAGCTGGGAGTCCTACCGCAAACGCTTTATCCAAGGAGATGGCCGGGTGATTGACTGGGAAGACGAGGAAAAATCCACCTCCGAAGGCCAAGCCTATGCCATGTGGCGATCGGTGTTTGCCAACGATCCCACCACCTTTGAGCAAACCCTGCGCTGGGCCGAAGAAAATCTCCGCCGCGAAACCCCGCAAAAGCAAACCCTCGATTCCCTCTGGGCTTGGAAATGGGGCAAACAGAAAGATGGGCAATGGACACAGTTAGATCCTAACTTTGCGGTGGATGCCGATATTGATGCCTGTTTCGCCTTAATCCTGGCGGCCCAACGCTGGCAAAAACCGGAGTATTTGGCCCTCGCGAAAACCAAATTGCAGGACATCTGGCAGCACTCAACCACGGTGGTTAAAGACAAACGCTATTTGCTACCGGGGCCGATGATTGCCTTTCGGCAGGGTAATTTAGTGCGCCTGAATCCCTCCTACCTTGCGCCCTATGCCTTTCGCCTATTTGCTGAAGTCGATCAATCGCGGGATTGGTTGGCCCTAGTGGAGACCAGTTATGAAATTTTGGAAGCCTCCGCCACGGTGTCCAGTGCAGGCTTGCCCAGTGATTGGATCGGCCTCGATGCCGACACCGGACAATACCAAGCCTTGGTTAAACCCAGCCCAGTGCTGAGCCAGTACGGATTTGATGCCAGTCGCGTTTGGTGGCGCGTGGCTCTAGATGGCTTTTTGTACAACGAGCCTCGGGCCACGCAATATTTGCAGACCCACTTGGCCACGATCGAATCCCTGTGGCGATCGCAAAGGAAAATTCCCGCCCAGCTTGATCTTCAGGGCAATCCCTTGGTGAAGTATGATGCCACTTCTCAATACGGCATGCTCTACGCCGCCTATCAACTCGTCAATCCGGCCTTAGCCCAGGAGATCTATCAACAAAAATTGCTCCCTCGCTATCGAGGAGGCTTTTGGGACAACGATAAAGCGTACTATACGCAAAATCTCGTTTGGTTCGGATTGCTGCCGCCCCAAGCGATCGCCCAAGCTCTGCAAGGGCAATTTTCTGAGCTGTCAGAGTTCCATAAATTTAAACAACCGATGAGTTAAAGCACCAACGGCATCAATCACTGAATTAAAGCAACCACCGAATTAAAGCAACAAAGGAGTTAGAGAACCAACAGTCGAAATTAGAACAACCACGCTAGACCCGAGACTTGAGCCAATCCTAGGAACCCCATCCTCTTGCAAACAGACTGAGCCGTTATGAAAAAGCGTCATCCCAACCTGTCCCCCACCCAGCAGCGATCGTCCTCCCGCCGTTTTCGTTTCGTAAAGCCCCGCTGGACTCCCCTTATGTTGCGATCGTGCCTCTTGGGGGGGCTGAGCCTCCTCACAGGACTTGTGGTGCTACTGTCCCACAGTGATCCTGGCGGGATTGCCTTGAGCCAAGGAATTCAACAACAGGAAGATCAGGTAATTCGCAACTACAAATTACCCTCTGCGCCGCCGCCCGCGCCGGTCTATCAACCTGCACCAGACCCTGCCCCTGCTCAACCGGCTCCGGAACGCGCCCCGGTGGAAAGTCGCCCGATCGAACCCGCCCCAGCCCAGCCCGACGCCTCCGATAAACCTGAGTCTGACAAACCGACCGATACCACTAAAGACAAGCTGGAAGACGACACCTCTGCCACGGAAGTTGCCAGTCTGAGCGGTCTGAATCGCTACGTGTTGGAATTTAACCGCAGTCCGGCGATCGGAAACCGCTTTCGGCTCCAGGGCGTCTATGCCGAATCTCGCCTCGGGTTCACCCGCCCCCGCACCTGGCAGATCAAAACCGCCAAAGTCCTCGTGCGGTTTCGCCATTCCCCCGATTTGGCCGCTGGTAAATCCAACTTGATTGTGCGGGTGAATGACACCAGTGTGGGCAGCATTCCCCTCAACCTCAAGCAAGCCCAAATTGGCGAATCGATCGTTGAAATTCCCGCCAACCTGCTGCAGGATTACAACGAAATCACCCTGGTGGCCCAACAGCAAAACACCAGCAATTGTTCTAGCGCCCAGGACGACAAGCTGTGGACAGAGGTGCTACCCGATTCCAAAGTCGTCATGGATTACCAAACCAAGGGCTTTCCCCTCGACTTCAGCCGCTATCCCTATCCCTTCTTTGACAACTTAGCCTTAGATACAGCAAAAATTAACTACCTGATGCCAGCCCAGACCAATCCGGAATGGTTACAGGCGGCCAGTCGGTTCCACAGTTATATGGGTCGCCTTGCGGACTTCCGCCCCATGGAAACCACTCTCGTCAAAGAAGCCAAAAACTTCCAATGGAACGATCGCTTAGTCATTATTGGCACTCCGGACGAACAGCCCTTACTGAAGTCGCTCAAACTGCCCTTAGCCATCTCAGGCAAACAATTTCTGCAAGCGGACAAAGCCCCCCTGCCCGATGATGTCGGCATTCTGGCCCTGAGTACTTTGAAAAATGGTTCTGTGCCCGTCTTGGTGATTTCCGGCAATAGTCCAGCAGGCGTCACCAAAGCAGCCCAGTTCCTCGTACAAGCCCAGGACAGTCAAATTGGCACCGGCCAATTCATCCTCGTGACCAGCGATCAAGTCCCTGAAATCACCTCTCCTGCGGTGCGTGATTGGCCAAAATATCTCCCCGGTCGCAGCCAGTTTAATCTCAGCGATCTGCGGGGCAATGATGGCAAAGCTTTCCAAGATGTCACCGTGCGCGGCTCCTCTGCCCCCCGAATTGATTTTGATTTCCGGGCTTTGCCGGACGATCGCTTCATTCGCGGCAGTACCATGACCGTTCGCTACAGTTACAGCGGCCAAGTGGACACGAGCAAATCGACCATTTCCGTGGTGGTGGATGGCATTGGCATCGGCAGCAAAAAGCTCTCTAACGACAATGGAGCCAGTCAAGAAACCTTTGTAGTAGACCTACCCGCAGATCTGATCACCTCCACCTCCAAAATTGGGGTGGATTTCCGACTGGTGCCTAAAGCACCTGAACAGTGCGGCCAAATTACCGATCAGCAACTCTGGGGCACCCTGCATAAGGATAGTAGTTTTAATCTCAACCGTGAGATTTCTGTGCAGTTACCCGATTTGAAGCTGTTCACCACGGGCTATCCCTTTGCCGCCCCCCAAGACTTGTCCCGCATGGCGATCGTCCTGCCAGATAAGCCTTCGGAAACAGAAGTGATGACCCTGCTCAAACTGAGTGAACGCATGGGCCGCATCAGCCAAGCCAAATCTGCGAGACAGGAAGTCTACACCACTAGCAAGCTTCAGGACTCCACCAAAAAATTTAAACATCTCGTCGGCATTGGCACCCGAGATCGCTTCCCCTTACCGGAAGTCTTCCAGGAAAAGGACGGCTTTAAATTGCTGGATGGTCTGACCCGCCAGTTTAAACAAACCCAAATCCAAACATTGCCCGACACAGGTGGGGTCGTCCAAACGGTACTCTCCCCTTGGAATAGCGATCGGGTCATCCTAGCCCTCACTGCCCAAACAGAAGGGGGACTAAAACAGGTGCAGGATGTCCTCAACAACGACAGTTGGTTCTATCAACTGCAAGACGACACCGCCATCATTTCCGCCAACCCCAACACCTCGCCCTACGACAGCAACGGCTACCAGTTCCAGTTCTTCCGGCAATCGGAGCAGCGGAGCCTAGAGAACCTCAATCCCATCAGTCGGATGCGGCGGGTCTTCCAAAATAATTGGTGGTTGCTGCCTTCGGGCATTATTGGACTATCGATTCTGCTGTATGGCATTGCCCAACTGTACCTCAAGCGTGTTGCGGGAGAGTCCCCATGAGTTCCATGTCCAACGGTTCGCCCAACTTACCCGAACCCAACCCAAGCACCCGCCGCCCCCGCAGCAAAAGTGCTCAGGTAGTGGAGTGGTTGGTGGATTTGATTCCCAATTTCTTCGATCGTCTGTTTGGGCGCTTGGGGCGGAGTCAACTGGTGTGGTTAATGGCCTTTATGGCGCTGTTTTCCCTGCCACTGATCATCACCCCCCTCACCATTCCCCAGCAGGGCATTGTCGCTGTCATTTTGGTGGGATTGGCCTGGTTGGTGACCGCAGTAGAACAAAAGCAAGCCGCCGGACGCACCAGTGAGTATTTCCATCTCTTCCTCGTCTGGCTCAGTTTAATTACCACCTTCCGCTATCTCTATTACCGGACAAACTATACCCTTAACCTGACCGGTGGCTGGGTGGATGCGGTGTTTAGTATTCTGCTCTACATAGCGGAACTGTATGCCATTCTCACCCTGGGACTGTCCTATTTCCAAACGCTGAAACTCAAGGATCGCAAACCCATCGACATTGCGGGAATTTCCGAAGATCGGTTGCCGTTAGTCGATATTTACATTCCCACCTACAGCGAAGATGTGGACATTGTTCGCAAGACAACCCTCGGGGCGTTAGCGATCGAATATCCCCGGAAAAATGTTTATATCCTGGACGATGGACGGGCCGAGAAATTCAAAGCCCGCCGGGAAGAACTGCGGCAAATGTGCACCGAGTTAGGCTGTACCCTGCTGACCCGAGACAACAACGACCACGCCAAAGCGGGCAACATTAACACAGCCCTGCGACGCACACCGGGGGAGTTAGTCCTGATTCTGGATTGCGACCACATTCCCACTCGCAACATTCTCAAGGAAACCGTCGGCTTTTTCAGCAGACCCAAAGTTTCCCTTGTCCAAACCCCCCACTGGTTCTACAACCCCGACCCCTTTGAACGCAACTTGCAAACTGGCGGCAAAGTTCCAGTGGGGAATGAATTGTTCTACAAAGTTTTGCAAAAGGGCAACGACTTTTGGAATGCGGCCTTTTTCTGCGGCTCAGCGGCGATCGTGCGCAAGTCCCATTTGCTGGAAGTGGGGGGCATTGCGGTGGAAACGGTGACGGAGGACTGTCACACCTCCCTGCGGTTGCACGCCCTAGGCTATGAATCCGTCTACTACGACAAAATCATGGTGGCGGGTCTGGCTCCGGAGAAATTCTCGGCCTACGTCGGTCAGCAGGTACGGTGGGCGCGGGGCATGGCGCAAATTCTGCGGATTGAAAATCCCCTGTTCAATCCCAGGTTGAAGCTCTCCATGCCCCAACGGATTTGCTACTTCAGTGCCACATCCCACTTTTTCTTTGGCTTTCCCCGATTGATGTACGCGATCGCTCCGGCGTTGTTCTTGGTGTTTGGCATCAACCCCATTCGGGGTCTCGGGCTGGAAACCTTGGCCTATGCCCTGCCCCACTTCATCATCTCCACCTACGCCAACTTCATCACCTACAAACATGTGCGATTTTCCTTCTGGAATGAAATCTATGAATTCGCCATGTCCTTCCATGCAGGCATTGTGACTTTTCTGGCGTTGATTAACCCCAAATTGGGTTCCTTCAACGTAACGGACAAAGGCTTAACAGTGACGAAACGCAGTTTTGACTGGCAATCCTCGCGGGGACTGGTCTTTGCAGGCGCGTTGGTGGTGGCTTCGATCGTGGCGGCTCCCTTCTGGCTGTGGCTGCGGCCCGATGCGGCAGAAGCGGTTTTGGTCAACCTGTTCTGGAGCTTTTTCAACTTGATTTTGATTGTGGCCTCGGTGTTAGTTGCGTTTGAGCAACCACAACTGCGCCGATCGCACCGCCTCGATCGTAAACTCGCCGCTGTCATCTACAGCCAAGACAATACGCTGAAAGGTTCTACCCTCAATGTGAGTGAGACAGGTTGTCAGGTAGTGCTGGATTCCTGGGCAGATTTATTGGATGTAGTGGAAGTCGAATTAGTGGGCGATTATGGCACCCGTGCTTTCCTGAAAGGTCAAGTCGTGCGAGCCTTGCCCGTGACAGACACCCAACTGGTAGTGACGCTAGATTTTGTCAATCCGACCCAAGCGCAACTGGATGCTTTAGCGATCGTCATCTATTCCGATGTCAAGGAGTGGTACTCCCAACGGCGGGAACAGTCCGATGATCCGCTGGGGTCGATCCGGTTCATTACCACCAGTCTCCAACGTGCCTTCCAAATCCGCCGTCCAGAAACCAGCCGGATGCGCGTGCGCAAACCCATCAATGCCTTTGCACAACTCTATTGGAAAGGGTCGTTCTATGGGGCTCGGGCTGTGGAAATTGGGGGACGCAGCCTGCGGCTGGAAATGTCAGCCACTAGTCTGAGTAACAGTGTGGCGGACATTGAAGAACTCAATCTGGGACAACCGTTAGTAGGATTATTGATCAGCCAGGATGCCAATGACATGAAACCTCGCCGGCTGTTAGCCCAAGTCGATCGGGTGGGCTACGGCGAAGGAGACGATCGAGGCAATCTGATGATCGATCTGTCTTTCCCTGACCAAGTTATGGATAAACAGGAAACCAAGATTAAACAGTTAGTCAAAACCTTGAACTAATCGATTTTCTGCTAGCAAGGATTCTCGCTGACGAGAGGCTACACCAGTCCTCTCGTTTTTTGTTGCGTGCATTCAATCATGGCCCCTCAGACGCCCCTCATAACGCGCCCAGAGTAGCCACTAAGAAGTCTTTACAACGGGGGTTCAACGGGGTTCCCCCAGCCTCATAATGCCCCCACAATCCATGCTGGCTGATTAGTTCACCAAAATTCCCGGAGTCTTTCTGATTGGGGATGTATCAATCCTGTAATTGCAATCCTGTCAAACCCGCAGGATCCGTTCCAGAGAACCTTTTCTTGCATTGCGACAAGAAGCTCTGGTCACGGCCTTTGCAACAGGGCCTTTGCAACAGGGCCTTTGCAACAGGGCCTTTGCAACAGGGCCTTTGCAAATTGTGTTCTCCAGAATAATGCCTATGGAAGATAATTCGTACGATCGCGGAGTTCTGCCCAACTTTTCCGCTACCTTGATCAACACTCTCAGTACAAACCCAATACCAGGAAATCTTTAGCAACGTTAGTTTTCCAAAACCTGATGTCCATACTGATCTCAGCGGACTCTGAACTTATTCAAAACTTCAAACTAACTATTTCAGTGCTATTTCAGTGCATCTTCCAGAGCATTTGTGGCTTGTTTAAAGGATTGTCAAACCTGAAGGGCCCCTTATCAGTGCCGTCATTACTGACCCGGTACCGACTCAAATCCTAATGATCCCGACAACCTCGATCGCCAACAACCTATCCAACTCCTCACGCTCTTAAACTCCACGCTCTAAACTATTAGTATTGCGCCGTGCACACTTTGTTGATCCCCATGCCCGAACCCAACAGCGATCTTCTCAATAACCGCTATCAACTACTGGAGTTGATAGGTAAGGGTGCAATGGGCCGAGTCTACAGAGCAAAAGATACCCGCCTAGGCGCTGTAGTCGCTATTAAATTTTTGGCACAAACATTACTAAACCGAAGAATGCGCGATCGCTTTTGGACGGAAGCGAGCATCTGTGCCCAACTAGGACAAAAAAGCATTCATATTGTGCGAGTAACGGATTATGACGTAAACCATGAGGATGTGCCGTATTACGTCATGGAATATTTGCAGGGAGAAAGTCTCAGCGATATCATCCGGCGGCAACCCCTGCCCCTCCCTCGCTTTCTCTCCCTCATTCGGCAAATTATCCTAGGACTCCAAGCCGCCCACCAAGGTATTGACATTGACGGTACGATTTGTCCAATCATTCACCGTGATATTAAACCTAGCAATATGCTAGTGACTCAAGATCAGAGTTTGGGGGAATTGGTCAAGGTACTCGATTTTGGGATTTCTAAGCTGCTGCAAGAGGATAGCAACCAAACCAGCACCTATATGGGGACGATGGTTTATTCTTCCCCAGAGCAAATGGAAGGTCGGGAATTGGATGTTCGCTCGGACATCTACAGCCTGGGCGTTATGATGTTCGAAATGCTGACGGGGAAACTGCCAATCCATGCAGAGACCCACTCTTTCGCAGGATGGTATCGAGCCCATACCTCCCACCCCCCTCGTCCCTTGTCTGCCGTCGCTCCGGGAATGACGTTTCCAAAAACCTTGGAAGCATTGGTCATGAGTTGCTTGGCTAAAAATCCCCAGGATCGGCCTCAAACCGCGATCGACATCCTAAAATCCCTTGAGCCTCTAGAAGAACGTTATGAGGCAAATCGTAGCCTGAGCGATCGGATTAATGGGGCATTGATGCGGCAATCTTTGCTCGTGGGGGCGGATGGGGTCGATCGTCGCAGCACTTCTCGCGGTCGGGGTACGACTTCTGTCTTGGATGAGTTGTATCGCGTGGCGACTTGGCCCCAGGATAAACCGATCGGAGCCATTACGTTTCTTCGCAATTTAGAAATTTACCAAAAGCAAGTCCCCTTAGTCTGGGCCATGTTGCCCTACGAAGAAATCAAAGAGCTCAAGTTGCATCAACTCTACAACCGCATCTACAAAAATGTGCTCTGCTTGCCATCGCCCTATCCCTTAGCCATTTGGACAACGGCAATCTACAATCACGCCTGCCATCAGGGACGGGATCCCCGTTGGTTTTCCCATTTTCTCGATTTGCGGACAGCCCAAGGCCAAGAAATTCTTCACTTGTTAGGAGCTCAAGGGAAATATTACCTGTTAATCTTTGCCCAAGAAGTGCCTCAAAAATGTGCATTGGTTTTAGAAATGTCGATTAATGCACAGTTACAGTCCCGTTTGCAAGAGTGGGCAATCCTCAGTCCCACTTGGCGACCCGTCGGCGATCCAGGTTTAAGCAAAAATATTCTTAAGAATGAGCTGGACAAGGTCAAAGTTAAAGTCAATCAAGAATTTACCAAGCGATAGTTAAGCATGAGAGTCAACAAAAGAGTCAACAAAAAAGTTGATTCTTTAGGAATGCACTGATTGTAACTATAGTGGTTGTCTTGACAACCGTTTTGACTACGTTAGATTTATCGTCAGATGCATCATTGCTCAAGGGAGTATGCATTCAGCAGATATGCATTCCCGATATACATTACCTTCCCGATATACATTACCAAGGGATCTTGCGAGCAAATAACATCTCCGATTGATCTACCCACCTAGGGATTTGCCAAGAAATAATATCCCCTCTTCATCCCCCCACCCTCCTACCCTTTTACTCTCCTACCCCCTA